>JBBRRN010000101.1:0-9656 GCA_038200685.1 Nitrospirales bacterium | reverse complement strand
GGACCTCCACCGCCGCAGCTACCCCAAAACGCACCTATGGACCTTTTTGGTGGGTGACCGTCACTTTGGCGTGGCCACGCCAATGTACGCCACCTTTTTGACTTTGAGTATCTATGGAGGCCAAACATTTTTTGATGAAGCCATTGCCGTTATGGTTGGCCTGCTGACCTTTGTCCTTTTGGTGGCCGTCGATGTCATTCCTAAAACATTGGCCGCCAAGTTTGCGGTTCCAGTCACTCTGAACATGGCCTACCCAGTTTACGGAGTTCAATTGCTTCTCAAACCATTATTGTTTGTGATTGTGCCTATGATCTACAAACTAACAGGAGGGAAAGGTCTGACGCTTCCCCTCGTGACTGAAGAAGAGTTGAAGATCATGCTCGATGAAGGCGGAAAGACCGGGACCATTGAGTTTGAGAAGGTGAAAATGATCAAGAACGTCTTCCAGCTCAAAGACATCACAGCTGAGGACGCTATGACGCCTCGTCTCTATGTTTTTTCATTGGATGGTAATCTATGTCTGAGAGAAGCTCAGGAACTTCTCTATAACTCGAAATACTCTCGGATCCCCGTGTATGACGGGACGCTCGATAACATTACGGGCATTCTCTACAAGACGAGGGCATTGACCGAACTCGCCAAGGGACAGAATGAGGGGAAGCTCAAAGACATTGCCTATCCCCCGCTGTTCGTTCCCGCCGGTAAGACGGCGGACGACTTGATGAAGCAGTTTCAACAGGAGAAACGGCATATGGCCGTTGTGGTCAACGAGTTTGGTGGCGTGATGGGGATCGTCACCCTTGAAGATCTTCTCGAAGAAGTGGTCGGGGA
Organism: Nitrospirales bacterium; assembly: GCA_038200685.1. Lineage (GTDB taxonomy): Bacteria > Nitrospirota > Nitrospiria > Nitrospirales > Nitrospiraceae > Palsa-1315. Next base: position 8,825 of record JBBRRN010000101.1, on the reverse strand, counting down.
AATCATGGATGAAACCGATATTACGGAAGAACTGATCAAACGGTTAGGGAAGAATCAAATCCTTGTCCATGGTAGAACCGAAGTGCGCAAGGTCAACGATTTTCTGAAAGTCGACCTCGGCGATGATGCGGTGACGATCGGAGGCCTCATTCAACAAGAGCTTGGTCGAATTCCAAAAGTTGGAGAAGAAGTGCGAATTGCCAACTGCCGAATCGTGATCCATGAAGCCGAGCCACGCTCCATCCGCAGTGTCCAAATCTTTCGCGAAGAGAAATCGCCGGCTCCAGTCGAAGTTCCGAACCTCGACCTCGTCAGCTAAGTCATTTTTCACTTCTCCCAATCAGGGAAGCAAATTCCTGCTCTGTCAGAATCGTGACTCCCAACGTACGGGCTTGCTCCAGTTTCGAACCCGGATCTCGTCCTGCGACCACATAGGATGTCTTTTTACTCACGCTTGAGGATACACGCCCTCCCATCTTCTCCACCGCCTGCTGTGCGTCGTCTCGTGAGAAATAATCCAGTCCACCGGTAAACACGAAGGTCTTCCCTACGAGTGGAGATTTCTTCCGGTCACCAGCAGCAAGGCCCGGGCCAACTCGCACGCCTGATTTCTGGAGCTGTACAATGGCGTCCCGGTTGCGCGGCTCAGACCAATAGGTCGCTAGGCATTCTGAAATCTCAGGACCTATCTCCCGAATGTGCTGAAACCGTTCCTGATCCGCCAACATGATCTCCTCGAGAGAGGCGAATTCACGAGCCAGGATTTTGGCGATGTGTTGTCCAACTTGCCGGATCCCCAGTCCCATCAGAAACCGATCCAGGGGAGGGGTTGTACTGGCTGCGATCGATTCCAAGAGGAGAGTGGCGGATCGATCGGCAAATCCATCAAGTGTGATGAGATTATCTTTGGTCAGGCGGTAGAGGTCGCCGAGTGATCGTACCAGTTCTTGATCGACCAATTGCGCCACGGTCTTCTTTCCTAGGCCGTCGATGTTCAGCGCGTGCTTGGACGCAAAATGCTCGATGGCGCCCTTTAATTGAGCGCCACAGATCAAATGACCGGTACAGTAGAAATAAGCGCCTTCACGGCCAATGGTCGATCCACAAACTGGGCAGTGATCCGGCATGTGAAAAGGGGCGTTGCGCTGCTCGCCGGAGACGGGGACCCGTTCAGCAATTGCGGGAATCACATCGCCGGCCCGCTCCACCTTGACGGTATCGCCCATCCGAATGTCTTTGCGCGCGACTTCATCGGCGTTGTGCATGGTAGCCCGGCTGATGGTGACGCCACCGACTTCCACCGGCTTCAAGAGCGCGACTGGGGTGAGAGTCCCGGTTCTTCCAACAGAGATGACGATATCCTGCACAACGGTGATTTCCTTGCGCGGCGTAAATTTGTAGGCGATGGCCCATCGTGGACTGCGAGACTTCATGCCAAGGCGACTCTGCCAGTCTCGGCGATTGACTTTCACGACGACGCCGTCGATTTCGAAGGGCAACGTATCCCGTGTCGACTCCGTTTCGAGATGAAACGCCATCACGCCTTCGATTGACGGACAGAGGCGTCGATGTGTCGGCACAGGGAGGCCCCATTGAGCCAATATTTCCAACTCCTCCCAATGGGTTGGTGGAACAGGCAGGGATACGGCCATGATTTCATAGCAGGTCACGACCAATGGACGGGTCGCGGTAATGGTGGAATCCAGCTGCCGGAGTGAACCAGAGGCTGCATTACGCGGATTGGCGAAGGCATCGCCGCCCCGTTCTGTGATTCGGCGATTCAATGTTTGGAAATCGTCGAGGCGCATATACACTTCTCCCCGCACGACAAGATGATCGGGGAAGCCGGATTGAGACTGTAACTGCAGTGGCAATGAACGGATCGTGCGAAGATTGACCGTCACATCCTCTCCAGTCGTTCCATCGCCTCTCGTCGCACCACGAGTAAAGATCCCATGGTTGTACGCCAGTTCGATCGATAGCCCATCGAATTTTGGTTCGACGCTGTATTCGACGGACGTAGTTTCCAGCTCGCGTTTCATCCGTTGATCAAATGTCAGGACCTCATGCTGTTCTACAATTGAGTCCAGACTGAGCATCGGCTGTTCGTGGGGAACTTTGACCAACTCTTGAAGAGGGGAGGCGCCGACACGTTGAGACGGAGAATCTGGGGTCACCAATTCAGGGTGAGCCTGTTCCAGTTCGATCAGCTCACGAAAAAGGCGATCGTACTGAGAGTCGGAAATATCTGGGCGATCCTTAACGTAGTACAGATAGTCGTGGCGCCGGATTTCATCTCTGAGGGCATTCAGTCTAGATAGGATGTCGGCGTGGGCCATAGGACTGGATGGTGAAAAACTGAGGAAGCGACGGTCGAGACCGTACCATAGGGCTAGGGAACGGGTCAAACGACGAATACCCCATATTCGCTTTGACTTTCATCGCGATAAACACTATTTTATACGCATAGTTGAGTCGAGTTCCCATTGTACTGCAGCCAGTATCCGTCTGTTACTGCATGAGGAAAAGGTTGTCTCGACCGCCAGGGGAGGTATCCATGAAAGGGGAGAATTGCGTGAACAAGTTGATGCCCAGATTCAGCACTCGAATCGTCACCATTATCTGTGGAGGGGTCTTGCTGAGCGGATGTGTTATGGCAGAGAAATACGATGCGGAAAAGGCGCGCAGCCTGAATTTCCAACGACTTCTCGCTCAGGAAGAGAAGCGCACTGGTGAGCTCGATAGCGAAGCGAGGCGAAGCAAAAATGAGTTGGTGGAGTATGAAGCCAAAAATCGTGAGCTCACGTTGCAGATGCATGCTACTCAGGAACAGATGACGCGTATGCAGGAAGAATCCGAGGCCATGAAGGAATCGGCGTTGCTGGAACGCAAAGCGAAAGCCGATATGAAGCGCAGGCTCACACCGATGCACAAGGCGCTGCCGGTTGAGCCGATTCCCAACACCGTGGATCCGAACGCGCTGGCGCTCAGGGTGGCTCCTGAGGCTCAGGCTATGCCCAAGCAAGCAGAATCGCTGCAGGGGGGCATGCAATCCCCTACTCTGCATATTGTGAAACCTGGCGAAACGCTTTTTCGCATCAGTCGGCAGCATGGGGTGACTGTAGAGAAGGTTAGAAAGTGGAACAAGCTGCCGGATGACATTATCGAGGTAGGACAAAAGCTCATCGTGGGCCACGAGTAATAGGACGGCCACGTGGCCTCGCCGCAATACTCACTCAGTTTTGACCAATTTCGGCAGTATGCCAAAGAGGGTAATCTCGTTCCTCTCTATCGAGAGATCCTCGCGGATTATGAGACCCCTGTCTCTGCCTTTGCTAAAATCGATCATGGCCCCTCGGCTTATCTCCTGGAGTCCATTGAGGGAGGTGAGAAATGGGCGCGCTATTCCTTTCTTGGCAGCGGTTCCCCGGTTGTCGTGTACGAGGATCGGGGAGACCTTCTTGTCGTGCAGGGCACGCGCAAGAAGCGTATTCCGAGCCGTGGGAACCCTCTCGAACGTCTACGGGAAATGATGGAAAGCTATCGTCCGGTCACCATGCCGGATCTTCCACCATTTGTCGGCGGCGCGGTCGGATATCTGAGCTACGACATGGTGCGCACGTTCGAAGACTTAGCTGCGCGGCAGAAGGATCCGCTTAACCTTCCTGATTTTGCCTTCCTGCTTACCGACACTATGCTGATCTTCGACAATGTCGCCCAGAAGATCAAAGTTGTGGCCACCGCTCATGTCACGGCAAGAGGGGAGCGCGGCATCAAGGCTGTCTATCGATCGGCAACAGAGCGGATCGAACGCACGATCAAGAGGCTCAAACGTCCGCTCCGCCGCACGCGGGTGCATCGCCGCCGTAAGCCCGTGGTTTTTACAGCGAATATGAGCAAGGCGGATTTTGAGAAGATGGTCATGCGGACGAAGGAATACATTCGAGCGGGCGATATCGTGCAAGCGGTGCTATCCCAGCGATGGGAAGCCAATGTGCAGGCGCCTCCTTTGCAACTCTATCGCGCGTTGCGCGTGGTGAACCCTTCTCCGTATATGTATTACCTGCGTATAGCGGGGGTGGAACTGGTTGGCTCCTCTCCGGAGACACTCGTGCGGTGCGAAGACGGCGTCATTTCCGTTCGTCCCATTGCCGGCACGCGCCGCCGCGGCATCAATCCTGATGAGGATCAGCAGATGGAGCGACGGCTCTTGGCGGATGAAAAGGAACGGGCTGAGCACGTGATGTTGGTCGATCTGGGGCGAAACGATGTCGGTCGTGTGGCCAAACCCGGTTCAGTCACAGTGGATTCGCTCATGCATGTGGAACGATATTCCCATGTCATGCATATCGTATCGAATGTGACAGGACAACTGGATGAGTCGAAGACCTCCTACGACGTGTTGCGGGCTTGTTTTCCCGCCGGCACCGTCTCCGGGGCGCCGAAGATTCGAGCCATGCAGATTATCGATGAGCTTGAGCCCACGAGACGTGGTCCCTATGCGGGTGCGGTGGGCTACTTTAGTTTCTCCGGCAACATGGATATGTGCATCAATATCCGGACCGTCGTCGTGAAAAAACACCAGGCCTTCATTCAAGCTGGAGCCGGCATCGTTGCCGATTCGAATCCTGAACACGAGTATGAAGAGACGTGCAATAAGGCGAAAGCCATGATGAAAGCCGTTGAATTGGCCGAGCAGGGACTGGAATGAGCATGTAAGGCGTGAGGCGATCAGCGTCTCGCCGACTTTTCCCCTTACGCCTCACACCTCACGGTTTATTATGCTACTGATGATCGACAACTATGACTCCTTCACCTATAACCTCGTGCAGTATTTCGGGGAACTGGGTGAAGACGTTCGGGTATTCCGCAACAATAAAATTACGATTGACCAGATCGAGTCTCTACAACCGAGCCGCATCGTGATTTCCCCGGGGCCCTGCACACCGATGGAGGCAGGTATATCAGTCGACACCATCCGGCATTTCGGCGGTCGCCTTCCGCTCTTGGGTGTTTGCCTCGGCCATCAGTCTCTCGCTGCGGCGTTTGGCGGCGAAGTCGTTCGAGCTGAACGGTTGATGCATGGCAAAACATCGAAGATCCAGCACGACGGGAGAACGATTTTCCATCAACTATCCAACCCTTTCGATGCGACACGTTATCATTCTCTGATCGTGAAGCGTGACACGCTGCCTTCCTGTTTTGAAGTCTCCGCTGAAACCGCCGAGGGAGAAATCATGGGACTGCGCCATCGGTCGTTGGGTATCGAAGGAGTGCAGTTTCATCCGGAATCGATCCTCACCACGTTCGGGAAGGACCTCCTCCGTAACTTCCTTAAACTCTAGCAGACCAGGCTGCTCTCAATTCCATGATTAAAGACGCGATTGCTATACTCGCTGACCGCGCCTCTCTCACCGAGCAAGAAGCTGAATCGGTGATGCTCGAGATCATGGCAGGCGCAGCGACTCAGGCCCAAATTGCGGCCTACTTGATGGGGCTCCGTCTGAAGGGAGAAACCGTTGAGGAAATCGCCGGCTCCGTGCGGGCGATGCGTGCCAAAGCCGTCCGTATTGCCGTTGGAAATCCCCTGGTCGTCGATACGTGTGGTACAGGAGGGGACGGGGCCCACACGTTCAATATATCCACGACGACGGCGTTTGTTTTGGCAGGCGCAGGTTTGACCGTGGCAAAGCACGGCAACCGTTCGGTGTCGTCCAAGTCAGGGAGTGCAGACGTTCTCTCGGCCCTCGGGGTAAAGATTGATCTGCCGACTGAACGTGTGGCCGATTGCATCAATGATGTTGGGATCGGATTCCTCTTTGCTCCGCTCTATCATGGAGCTATGAAACATTGCGCCGGACTAAGGCAGGAATTGGGCATCAGGACCATGTTGAATCTCTTGGGCCCTCTGACCAACCCTGCAGGGGCTACCGTTCAAGTGCTCGGTGTCTACGAGGGGAGATTGACCTCCCTGCTGGGAAATGTGCTCATGCATCTGGGATCGCAACATTGCTTTGTCGTACATGGGATGGATGGACTCGATGAAATTACCCTGACCACTAAGACGCAGATTTCTGAAGCGAAGGGGGGCGTTCTTTCGAACTATCTTCTGGATCCGGCGGAGTTCGGACTTGCTCTAGTCCAAGCTAAACAGCTGACCGGAGGGACGCCGCAAGAGAATGCGGCGATGACACGCGACATTCTCCAAGGGCGCAAAGGACCAAAACGGGACATCGTCTGTTTGAATGCCGCTCCGGCCCTGGTTGCAGGGCGCAAGGCGACCAGTCTTCAAGATGGATTTCTCTTGGCAGGCCAGGCTATTGATTCCGGTGCCGCGGCCGAGAAACTGGCTCGCCTCATCGCATTCACGAATAAAGGATAACTGCATCGTGATTCTCTCTCGAATTTTGGAGCACAAGAAAGCGGAACTCCGGCACAAGCAAAGCCGGGGCTACCTCTCAGAGCTGAAGAAGAGGATTCAGGACGCACCTGGTCCACTCGGTTTTGCCGTGACCCTCGAAGCGACGAGAACGGCCGGCAGTCCTTCGCTGATCGCCGAAGTCAAGAAGGCCTCACCCAGTCTTGGCCTCCTCCGCCCTGAGTTTGCCGATCGATTTGACTATCTCGAGATTGCGAAGGCCTATCATACCCATGGCGCTTCGGCGTTGTCCGTCTTAACCGACAAGGATTTCTTCCAAGGGAGCCTCGACTACCTTCGCGAGATCAAACAATCGGTGCCCCTGCCGGCCTTGAACAAAGAGTTCATGGTGGAGGAGATCCAGTTTTACGAAGCGCGCGCCTACGGTGCCGATGCCGTCCTCTTGATCGTGGCTGCGCTTGAACGACAACAACTGATCGACTTCTATGCGCTCGCCCGTGGTTTAGGCTTGGATGTGCTGATCGAGACCCATCACGAGCGCGAACTCGATACCGTATTGGAGCGACTCCCGCAGGCTCGGTTGATCGGCATCAACAACCGAGATCTCAAGACCTTTACGACAAATCTGGCCGTGACGCTGCGTTTGGCGAAACGGATTCCGTCTGACAAGCTGATCGTCAGCGAGAGTGGTATCCAGCAGCGCGCCGATGTGGTGCGCTTGGTCGAAGCCGGCATCCATGCCATGCTCGTTGGAGAATCACTCATTCGGGCTGATGACATCGGGGAGAAGATCCGTGAGTTGAGAGGAACTCCGGCTCCGTCGCACGCCTAACATGTCCTATATAGCCAAAGTTAAAATTTGTGGCATCACCAATGCCGAGGACGCCGCCACGGCAGTCGATGCCGGGGCCGATGCTTTAGGATTCGTGTTCTATCGAAAGAGTCCTCGGTATATCGAGCCCACATTGGCGCGGCAGATCATTATGAGTCTGCCTCCCTTGGTGACACCAGTCGGTGTGTTCGTCGACGAAGACCAACAAGTGGTTCGGAATCTGATGGACGACTGTGGACTCACCATCGCACAGTTGCACGGAAACGAATCGGCGACCTATTGCAAAGAGTTAGGTCGTACAGTTCTTAAAGCGCTGCGCGTGAAAGATCGGAGCACATTTCTCGCTTTGGCAGAGTTTCGTGGGCGGGCCGGTGTACGAGGGTTTGTGCTGGACGCCTTTTCCGATCAGTCCTATGGAGGCACTGGACAAGTCATCGACTGGCAACTTGCAGCAGAGGTGGCCAAGGCTGCGAGCGTGCTTCTGGCTGGAGGGCTCACCCCGGAGAATATCGAGAAGGCGATCCAGGTTGTTCAACCCTACGGCGTGGATGTGAGCAGTGGCGTCGAGCAAGCGCCTGGTAAGAAAGATCATGAGAAAGTCCGCGCCTTCATTCGCGCTGTCAGTGTTGTCTCTCCACCATGACCTGTTTATACTGCACCCGGCCTAAGCAGGCAGAAGGATGATGATGAGTTCAGTTCCCAACAAGCAGGGTCGCTTCGGCGCGTATGGTGGCCGCTATGTCCCTGAAACGCTCATGCCTGCCCTGCTTGAATTGGAGCAGAAATATGCCCGTGCGAAAAAAGACCGGGGCTTCCAGTCTGAGCTCGCATATTATTTAAGGCAGTACGCCGGACGTCCCACCTCGCTCTATTTTGCACAACGGCTCACGAAGCGGTTGGGTGGAGCGAAAATCTATTTGAAGCGCGAAGACCTCTGTCATACCGGGGCTCATAAAATCAACAATGCGATCGGGCAGGGGTTGCTGGCCCGCCGGATGAAGAAGCCGCGCATCATCGCTGAAACCGGGGCCGGACAACATGGGGTGGCGACGGCGACTGTTGCGGCGCTGTTCGGGCTTCAGTGTGAAGTGTATATGGGGACCGAAGACATGCAGCGCCAAGCGCTGAACGTCTTCCGGATGAGATTACTCGGTTCGACCGTCACGGGGGTCGACGCCGGGAGCCGTACGCTCAAGGATGCCATCAGCGAAGCCATGCGGGATTGGACGACGAACATCCGCACGACCCACTACATTCTCGGTTCAGTGCTCGGAGCCCATCCCTACCCGATGATGATCCGTGACTTCCAAGCCATCATTGGGCGTGAAGCGCGGCGCCAGATTCTGGCGGCAGAAGGCCGATTGCCGGATTGCCTTATCGCCTGCGTCGGCGGTGGCAGTAACGCTATCGGACTCTTCCATGCGTTTATCCGGGACAAGAAGGTGCAAATGATCGGTGTCGAAGCCGGCGGTCTGGGGGTCGCGAGTGGAAAACATGCCGCCCGTTTTGAAGGAGGAAAGCCAGGCGTCTTGCAAGGCACCATGACCTATCTGCTCCAGGGTGACGATGGACAAGTGAATCTGACACATTCGGTTTCAGCCGGGTTGGATTACG
>JBBRRN010000100.1:0-9718 GCA_038200685.1 Nitrospirales bacterium | reverse complement strand
TTCGTGAAACATCGGACCGCTGTCATCAATCAGCTCCGGGGCCTGTTGGCCGAGTATGGGTTGGTGATGGCACTCCCCGGAGAAGGTCCGGCCCGCCCTCGTCTGTTTTCTGGATGACACGGCGTCGGGATTGACCCCGTGTGCCCGCGATACCTTCTCGGAGTTGTGGTCGGCCCCCTGATTTTTGAGCCAAATTGACGGAGAGTTTCCGGCATAATTCGCCTCTTACTGAATCTCGCATAATAGAGTGACACATGGGTCAAAAAAAGAGACCGGCGTGATGCAGGAACGCGAAGCCGAGATCGCGGCGGCGGCGGACGCGAGCCATCCCCCGACGGAAGGCGCCGGCGGATTCGCCGAGGTCTCCCGCACATAGATTCGCCAACTCCTGCCCTTTGACGTTGCCCCAAACCGCTTCCACCGGATTGAGGTCCGGAGCGTACCCGGGGAGTCTCTCGACGATAAGCCAGTCGCGCTGCCCGGCGAGGTACACCTTCATGTGTGTGCTCTTGTGCGCGGGCAGTCCGTCCCAGATCAAAATGCACGGCTGTCCTCGAAGCTCCCGCTTCAGATGCTTCAGGAAGGCAATCAGTTTTTTGGTGTTGTAGCTGTCGGGCGTGGTCTGGAAGAACAAGCGACACCGCTTGCCATCCCATCGGGAGACGAGCGCCGCGCTGACCGACATCTTGTGCCAGTTGAAGGCATGAATCAGGACGGGCGTTTCGCCCCGGGGTGCCCAGGTCCGGCGGACCGCCGGGCGCTGGGAGATGCCGCTTTCGTCCTGGAAGGCGATCCAGGCCCGCAGACGGCGGGCTTTTTTTTAACCGCGGGCCAGCGCTCCGAGACCCACTGCCGGACCTGCGTCGCGTTGCGTTCCCGCGCCCGCTTCGCCGGCCGCTGCAGTGTCCACGCCATGTCCCGAAGCAGTTTCCACACGTGCCCCGGATGGTGCTGGACCCCGGTCAGCCGTCGGATCACGAGCGCCACGCGCGGCAGGGTCCAAAGGCCGGTGCGGAAGCCCTGCGCCTGGGCTCCCTCGCGCAACGCGGCGTCGACGCGCCCGAGCTGCACTCGGTCCAACATCGGCTTCCGGCCCGCGCGGCCCGCGCCGCTCATCGCAGCGACCCCGCCGCGCTGAAATTGCCGGTACCACCGGCTGACGCTCTGGCGGGTGACTCCCAACGCGCGCGCTACGTCGGCCTGTGTCTTGCCAGCCTTGAACCATCGAGCGGCGCGCCGGCGCCGCCGTCCCATCGCCCGGAAATCTCGCCGGGCACCAACCTGGATGTGTGTGCTCATAGCTCAGCATCCTACCAGCGCACGGGTAGGTTGTCACTCTATTATGCGAGATTCAGTAATTGGGGAAAGGAGGATGCTGTGAAACGGAAGCGCTTCAGTGTTGAACAGATTGTGGCCGTACTCAAGCAGGCCGAGATGGGGGCCCAGATGGCGGAATCTTATCCGCCATCTGGGGATTGCCGAACAGACCTTCTATCGGTGGAAGCAGCGGTACGCAGGACTAGAATCCGAGCAGGTCCGGCAGTTCAAACAGCTGCAAGAAGAGAACGCGAAGTTGAAGCGGTTGGTGGCGGACGTGTCCTTGGACAAAGTCATGCTGCAGGATGTGCTCTCAAAAAAATTCTAAGGCCCTCGCAGAAGCGGGTGGTAGTGGGCTATCTAGGCCGGGCGTACCCGATCAGTGAGCGGCGCGCCTGCCGGATTGTCCGCTGTGCGAGGGCCAGCGATCGGTATCGCGGTCACCACGATCCGCGCACCGCTCTCCGGCAACGCATGCGGGAGATGGCTCAGGCGCGGGTCCGGTATGGCTATCGGAAGATTCGCGTGCTCCTCAATCGAGAAGGCTGGGCCGTGGGCAAGACGCTGGTGTATCGGCTCTATCGCGAAGAAGGCTTGACGCTGCGGCACCGCCCTCCACGACGACGGAAGGCGGTCGTACCTCGGGCCCATCGGCCCCCAGCGACGAAACCGAATGACGCCTGGACCCTCGACTGTGTGGCCGACCAGTTGGCCAATGGACTCCGGTTTCGCGCGCTGACGGTGGTAGACGTGTTCACGCGGGAACGTCTCGCGATCGAGGTGGGCCAGAGTCTCCGTGGCGAACACGTGGTGACGGTGCTGAATCAACTCACCGCTCAGCGTGGTGCCCCGACTCGGCTCTTGTGCGATAATGGCAGCGAGTTCTGCAGTCAGACTGTTGATCGATGGGCATATCAGCATCACGTGCGCATCGACAAAAACTCCCGGCTGGTCAGGATGAACTATGCACTTCTATTCTGCCGATGAAGTGAATGAAGTCTAGATTCCTGAGCGTATCATGAAAAACCTACCCGAGACCTCGATGTGCCTGTATCGCGAAATGAACAGGAACTGTTCCGGAAACGAATCCTCAATCCCAACCGCGCAGTCTGATGTAGTCGGCCAGTGCACGCACCGAGGGTTCGCATGGTCCAATCCCCGGGGCGGCCAAGGCTTTCATTGCACGGACGACGGATTGAAGATCTCCGGCACCCCTGATCTTGCGGCGCAGGCTGGCCACGGCGTCGCTCATCACTTGTCCGGGAGTTTCGTCCCAGGTGGGGGCGGATCAGTCCTGCGAATCTTTTGATCGCGCAGCCGTCGTCATGCAGAAACACCGGCTTACGATCGAGATCGAGCAACAAAGGCAATGCGGTTCCACGCTCGAGCCCTCTAAGGCAGGCATTGACGACTGCCATCTTGCCGTCAAAGAACACGCCTGGTATCCAGAATCGGGTTCAGCGGCGGTGTACGCTGAGGCAACAGCACGACGGAATTATCTCCCGGGAAGATCGTCTTCATCGGCACAATAAATGTGGGAACAAACTTGCCGTGGTCGACATTGTGACAAATCGTGCAACTGGTCGTCTGGAAGGCAGTGCAGCCGCGCTCGACCGAGGCTGGATCGCCTGCCTTGCCCGCGGGCGCGGCGAGCGCAAACAAAAATGCGTTCAAATCATTCAGCTTACTCTCATCGACCCTACGCCCAGCGGAAATTCTTCGGTCCCAGCTAAGGCGGGATTCCCCTGTGCGCCGGCCTGGACAAAGGGAAATGGCCCGGTCACCCCGGTCGCCGCCAATACCTGCGCGTAATCGTCCGCGATTTCATTCCCCGCGGTATCACCGCCTAACTTCATCAAGAATGCACGGCCTCCGGGCGTGGGCCCATCGCGTGACTGAGCTCCGGGTGCTGATTGTCGACGATCACCACATGATCCGAGAGGGTTTGTGCTCAATTTTAAAGGAGCATGACGACATCGCGATAGTCGGAGAGGCTTCAACAGGGGAGCAGGCACTTCAACTGGTCGGTACACTGACGCCCGACGTCGTGATTATGGATATGAACATGCCGGGTTGGAATGGGGCTGAATCCACCCGACGAATTGTGTCCGCACACCCCGCGACTATGGTGATCGGACTGTCCATTCAAACCGATCCGCATGTCGCCGAATCGATGCTGGAAGCAGGAGTGGCGGCATTCTTGCCGAAGGAAGCTAGCGGGGAGGCACTGTATACCACGATTCAAACGGCTGTGGGACGGAGCTAACGCTCGCGACTTTGGATTCGCTCCCGCCACCCCCTGGAGGGTGACGAAGATAGAGCTCAAAGGCCGGGCCGTGGGCAACCTCAGCCAATGGTGTCCTGCGCTTATGAGGGAATCCGCCTGCCCATGATGAAACTGACGACGGCGACCACGAGAAATACGACGAACAGCACGTAGGCGATAGAAGTCGCCGTGCCCGCTACCCCCGAAACACCCAAGAGCCCTGCGATCAGCCCAACGATTAAAAATGTGATGGCCCATGACAACATAACCGCACCTCCATTCTTCCTCTCACACGATCACAATCACATGTCACCGATCTCCCCTCGCGCAACCGGCTAGAAATGGAAGTTGAGACCGACGGTGACCATTTGGCCGTTGCCGTTGAAGCTCTTATCTTTGATGTTCAGGTCTCTGGACTGAACATCCTCTGCCCAAATGTATCGATAGGTACTATCGACCGACACATGGTTATTGAAAAAGAATTGGAGCCCTCCCCCGGCATGGAAGCCGAGTCGATTTTGCGTGTCATCGAAATTGCCCGGTCCTTTGACCGTGGTGTAGTACCATCCGGCGCCGCCGAGCAGAAAGGGAGCCAAGCGAGTCTGGCCTAATGGATAAATCAATGCCGAGACTTGGACAGGGTAGGTATGGATGCGTGACCCGGCTGTGTCATCTCTCCGATAATCGACCGACCCTTCGAAAGCCAAATATTTGAACGGGTAGACCCGGACCTGCCCACCGCCGAACCACCGCGATTGCCCTTCTTTTGGATCAAAGTACGTGGCTCGACCACCGACTGAGAAGAAGCCGATATCCATCTGCTGAAACAGGTCGCCATCCGCGGCTGCCGCATGTTGTGGGAGAAGGGTGAGTACTCCTGAGAGCGCAAGAGCGATAACACCGAGAGCAATAAGCGATCTCATGATCATGCCTCCTCATGAATATTGGTTACAATTATGCCTCTCTTAGACTCGTTGAGGACGGGTGCAACAGCGTTTTTGGATGCGTTGGGACCATGATCCCAACGCACCCGGCGTCGTCGATTCTCCACAACTCTGTCAACCGGCCTCACAGGTCCGGCATCGGTAGAATCGTTAAATCCCACCGAGACATCTTTGATACCGTCCCGGCGAGCCATCAGCTCAAGGATGCAGGAATGTGTGGCAGCAGATCGCTGCGTCGAAGGTTACGCCAACTTCGGCCGGAAGGTCGCCGAAGCAACAGAGTGTGTCGATGCCACTGACGCGGTTTTCCCCCGGTGAAGTCACGCCTGATTATTTTCGCTTCGTCTGCCCGACCGGTTCCTTCGATTGCGAGGCTGATTCCGTGGGCTGCGACCGGTGCCAGTCGTCCGCCCACCGACTCAGTTCGTCATTTTTGTCGGCATAACGTTCCTGCATCACTCCCTTGAATTTGTCATAGTCCCCTTCGATCTTGCTGAGATCGTCGTCGGTAAACTCTCCCCACTTCTTCTTGAGCTCACCTTTGAATTCGTTCCACATACCCTTGAAATGAGTGGCGTTCATGACTCTCCTCCTAATGGTTGTGAAAGGCCAAGGTTCCGGCGTCGTGTGCGTCGAATCTTTTCACGTTGAGAGCGCGTCTTCGCGCCTGTCCGAGGTTGAGCGATGTCATCCGGAGAATAAACGCGGCAAGGCTCACCTTCAACCTCGATTGATATTTGACTGTGGGCAGTCTCGAGGCCTCTCTGGTGTCTTCGTCAGTGTGCACGCTGTCGCCAAACTATGATGAAAGTATAGCCTGACCGTGAACGACAGAGTACTGGGTTGTTCCCTAGTTCGCTACACGTCATTGCCGTTGCCGTTCTACAGTGATTCCGCCGGGCATAGGTACGTCGTCATATTCATAAATGGTCATGACTTGTTGCCGGTCGCTGAGACCGAGCCAATTCTTCTTGTCGAAGCCCAGTGCATCCTTTAATTCTTTCTTGGTCACATCGATTAAGATTTGTACTGATCTTCAGGGAGCCGCAGGGCTTCTCATGGCACAGCGAAGTATTTGTCACCACCGAGGAAAGTTCAAAAACAGATCGAATCTATCTTGCAAGCGACCAAGAAACCGGAATTACAACCTGGAGCCATCAAGAGGGACGCCAACAAGGTTGCCGACAACGCTCAGAGCGGTCCACCCCTCGGTCAGGTGACCGATGCAGGGATCGCTGAATTGCAAAAGAAGCTGGCAGCGCTCGACCAAGAAGCCGCGGTCAATGTGATGGTAACTCAATTTAGAATGTCCCAAGCGCAGGCGCAAGAAGTGGTGCAATCCACCGCAGGCCGAACCGCTGAAGGAAAAGGCACAGGAGATGAAGGCCAAGTCGGTAGACGTGGCCGATGCGACCATTGAGAATCTCGCGTCTGCCGCCTGATGGCGGTTTCTACTAGCCGTGCTCTCTCTGTTTACCTCCATGGACGGCGGCGCTGTAGGTGTGATGGGGGAGGCCGTGACAGATGTGCGCGGATGACTGAAAGAAGCGCACGTCGGTGCCTAACACTCGATGGATCTTTAATCGCGCTTGGATTCCATGCGGTAGAGGCGTAGATGAAGAGGCAGGAAAACAAGTCTATCGCTGAGTTGATATCACCTTCCGTCAAAGAGTTCGAAGCTCACGGCGGAATGGTAGCAGTAATGAGCTAGATTCGCGAGAGCTTGCGCCATGAATGCGCCAAGCCCTCGTTCCACTCACCGCTGTCATGCGTCAACCGTGCAGAATAGTGCACCCGCTCTTCCTCGCGCGCATCTAGCAGGCTGTTAACAACCCCCCTCATGACCTCGACGATTTATGTGCTGGAAGATGTTGCCATCAGGAGGGGTATGCCGACGATGAGCATAGCCGATCCAGGTGCCTCGATATTTTGCACATCCATCTGGAACAGTTTGTGGCCGCGGATCACCCCATGCGAAAGATCCGATTATCCCGCTGCGTCAGACGCCCCCGCCCATCAATAGCCGTCGGGTCTGTGCCGCCTTTTCTTTTTTTGCGGAATTAGAAATGCAAAGAGAGGCCTCGGACCACATTATGGACCTAATAATCTCCGCTGAGCCCGCCGGCCGCGGCGACGTTATTGAAGTTGAAGATGGCGCGGTTGTACTTATATTCCCGAACAGCGCGAAATGTTCCGTCACGAAATAGCGAACGCCGACCAGCCCAATAAAACCGGGCACGGCGTTATCGAATGCGCCATTCCCCCCCGCCGAATCCGTTCGCATCAGCAAAGAACATACCGATGCTTGCGCCGACATAGGGCTGAAGCGGGCAGAACGTATCTTCCTGATGACCATAGACGTCCCGGTTCGTCTCTATGGTCGTTCGACCAGTTTCTGTCGGGGTCCGCCGGGATGGCTCATTCTCCGAGCGTCGGCACGAGTATTCTCCTCGAATGATCGCATTGAAAGCCAGCGTGGTCACCCGAAGAGAGGAACCGGGAAGAGGCGTGCCGCCCGGACTGTTCGAGGACTATTTGAGGTTGGGGCTCGTGTTGAAGCCTTCTACCTCGAAAAGCACTCCAATTCATGATCTCGCCTCTCTCGTATGGCGTAACACCGATCAGGCGTGTTCAGACGTCTTGTTGTAACAAGATTGCAGTGGGCCACGCTGGAAGTATCCGGACTCGTCGCCGAAGTCGAATGCGAGGTGCAGCGAGCCGATGAGTTCCAGGACCACCTCAAGGACATTCAGACCACTCGTATAACCGCGCAAACCATTCTGGGCATCATCTTTGGCGATTTGGCAAATATTTTGTCCGGCGGCATCGG
Source organism: Nitrospirales bacterium (assembly GCA_038200685.1). GTDB lineage: Bacteria > Nitrospirota > Nitrospiria > Nitrospirales > Nitrospiraceae > Palsa-1315. The sequence continues at coordinate 2,361 of JBBRRN010000100.1, read as the reverse complement.
CATGGCGGGGGCCGACGGAGATACGGCCAACATCATGTCGGTGACCGGCGGCGCGCTGAAAGTCCTGTTCGGCACGTCCGCTAACTTCACCAAGGTACGACAGGAATTCAGTCATCCTTACAATCATTTGGTGGCCCTCTGGCCCGAGGCCATGCTGCAATAGCTCGAATCCAGAATGCAGTTGAGGCACCTGGAGCTGGAAACGCGGCTCCGTGAGATTCTGATGCAGCAGGCCGTGGGGGAGGAAAGTTAGCCGATCTCCTTCATCGATTATTTCAACCTGAGCTATTTTGATCAGAAGGCTGCCTGTCTCTCCAACATAATGCCAAAAACAACAGAGAGATATGGGGGGAACAGATAGGGTCTCTTACTCACGCTTCGAACGTAGGAGGTGCCGTTGTGTCGACAGGATGGATTTTGTTCGGGTTGATCGTCGGCGTTGCCGCTTTGTTCGCCTATCGCGAATTCAGCGGCCGCCGCGGTATGGGACGTAGAAGACGTGATAGGGGCTGGCATACACCACGGTACTTTCTCGCGACAGTCACAATGATCGGTACCGCGGGCTTATGGTCTTGTACGCTGGGTGATGGCCTTGCCGAACAGCGGCCAGACTCACCCGGCAAGGCGGAGAAAAGCCGGGCGAAGGACACACCCGTCGAGTCAATTGCCGACACGAAGAAAAAGGGGTTCGAAGGCGTGGACTTTTACTACGACGTCTTCGGTGCGCCGTCTGGCCAGGACCCTCAGAAAATCTCAGAACAGGTCCAAGCGAAAGATATTGCCGATAAACCCAAGGTCATGGCCAAGCAGAAGCAATTGCTGACGGATCGATACAGTCTGGAGTGCCGGACACAGTCCTCGATCATCATGACGAATGGGAAGCCGCAGCCCATGGGCCCCACCGTACAATTGAAGGACGGATTCACGTGGAACAGGCTTGGCGGCCTCGACGCAGACGAAATCAAGAGCAAAAAACTGTTTCCGGCGGGGTTTCGCCGGCTGCCGCATGTGAAACACGAGGTCGGGGGGATGGTCTTTCCTCCCATTCAAATCCAGCAATTCCCTCGGCTCGAGCGATTCGATGTGGAGTTCGATCTTCCCGATTGTTTTCTCCCGGAGTTCCCGCCGCCCATCTTTCTGACGACTCATCCCGAGCTCGGCGATGTGTCTCAAGGAGAAGTCTTGGATGCGGAGAACTTCGATCGGTTGTTTCGCGGCCTCATCACACCTGTGCAACTCGACGGGCTACGGATGTTGGTGACTCAATTTCCTCAACAAGAATTCAATGCGACGCATGATCGGAAAACGATCAAGCCCAGTTTAGGAGTTTCGTGTCTCGACTGTCACGTCAACTTTCACTCGACCGGGCAAATTCACTTAAACCCCGATACCAGGCCACAATCTGATCGGCTCCGCCTCGATACGACGAGTATCCGGGGGCTATTCAATCAGCAGATCCATGGATCGAAACGCAGCCTCCGTTCCGTGGAGGATTTCTCCGAGTTTGAACAGCGCACCGCCTATTTCGACGGAGACCTGATACGGGCGATGAAAAAAGGCATGAACCTGATCGACCGTCTGCAGGTCACCCACATGGCGCAGATGCAAAACATGATCGATTTTCCACCCGCCCCGAAGCTCGACCCGATGACCGCTAGGCTGGATCGAAAGCACGCCACCGAGCAGGAAATTCAAGGCGAAGAGCTCTTCTTCGGCAAGGCAGGCTGCGCCGCCTGTCACCAGCCGCCCGCCTATACCGATCAGATGATGCACGATCTGAAGCTGGAACGGTTCGGCGCGGAAGCCGATGGTCCGATCAAGACCTTTGTGTTGCGAGGCATCAAAGACTCGCCTCCGTATTTGCACGATGGTCGCTTGCTCACACTCGAAGATACGGTGGAGTTTTTCAACCTGGTGGGAGGGACGCGATTAACGGACAATGAGAAAAAGAGTCTCACGGCGTTCTTGCGGGCGCTGTAGGCGATCGGAAGAAGGGCCATCTCGTTTCACGCTTCCGTCGTTCATCGATGAATATCTCCTCATATCGAAAATTGAGATCGGGGATCTCGCGCACAGCAATGATAGGCCACTCCAGGAATTGGGCATACTAGACGCTGACGCCGGCCGTCATCCACTGGAGCGCTGATGGTTGGAAGACCGTTCAGGACATATCGACACACGATGTGGGGCTGGGGATTCACATCGTCGATCTCTCGACCAACGCGCTTCCCGAAGGGAAGCAGATCACATTCACGTTCTACTGGCCGGACGCCAGTCACTGGGAGGGTAGAGACTTCCTTGTTCGTGTCAGCTGCTTATGATGGAAGAACAGTCTTCACATCTGATACGACCACGGCTAGT
>JBBRRN010000099.1:0-9720 GCA_038200685.1 Nitrospirales bacterium | reverse complement strand
TCGTCACAGAGACATAGAATAACCGGCGCTCCTCTTCCAGCCCCTCATCTTCACTAAACGAATAGACCGACGGGAATCTCCCATCCACGATCCAGATAACGAATACACATTGCCACTCAAGCCCCTTGGCAGAATGGATCGTGGACAATACCAGTCGCTCGTCGTCTCGATCGGTTGCCGCCACGCCGGCGACACTCCCGTCGGGTGGCTCTAACGCCAGATCCGAGAGAAATGTTTCGACCTCCTGATACCCCTCCGCGATCGTTTGTAAATGGTCTAGATCCCGCATACGCTTGGGATAGTCGTCGTATTGGGTCTTCAGAATCGACAAGTAGTACTCATATATATGGTTCACTTGCTCGGCCGGCCGAAGATATCCGGATTCGGTAAGACTTTCGAGCGTGAGGGCTAAATCCTTGAGTCCTTTCCCGGATCGCCCCGGCATCTCACGAAGGGTCAGATAGGGCTTGTCCGATTTCACCAGTGCGGCCATGATATCCTGTGCTTTCTTTGGCCCCACACCCTCGACGAGCATCAACACGCGATGCCAACTCACGGCATCCAAGGGATTAGCCACCACGCGCATATGGGCCAGCAAATCCTTCACATGGGCGGTCTCGATAAATTTCACCCCGCCACGCTTGATAAACGGCAGGCCGTGACGCGAGAGCTCGATTTCAAGATCGAACGAGTGAAAGCTCGATCGAAACAGCACGGCCATTTCGCTGAGCGGAACCCCTTCCTCCCGCAACTCCAAAATCTTCTGCGCAATGAAACGCGATTGGGCATTCTCCCCTGCCGCCTCCACCAGGACCGGCAATGGCCCATCAAGCTTCCTCGTAAAGAGATGCTTGCTATACTTCTCCGCCGCGGCTTCGATAATGGTATTCGCGAGATTCAAGATCGGCTGTGTGCTGCGATAATTCTCTTCTAGCTTATAGATGATGGTGCCAGGAAAGAGCGTTGGGAATTCCATGATGTTCTTGAACGTCGCGCCACGGAAGGCATAGATCGATTGCGCGTCGTCACCCACGACCATCACGTTCTGATGGGTGGAGGCAAGATGCCGCACGATATCCGCCTGCAAGCGATTGGTGTCCTGATACTCATCCACCAGGATGTATCGATACAGCGATGAAATCGTCCGGCGGACTCCTTCATCTTCCATCACAAGCCGACGCAGCAACACCAACAGATCGTCATAGTCTACCAGTTGACGCTGGCGCTTCGACGCCTGATATCCTCGCTGTAACTGTTCCAATGCATCCAGATGGTCGGAAAAATGATCGAACTCTTCGACCACGATCTCGTCGAGCGGGCGTAACGTATTCTCAGACTTGCTGAACATCTCCGCAATCGTCCCCTTGCGAGGGAATCGCTTGTCTTTTTCGTTCAAACCCAGCTGCGCGCGAACCAAGGCAATCAAGTCTTCGGCGTCGCCCCGATCGAGAATCGTGAAGCCCGGCTCAAGGCCGATGGACCGGCCATAGCGCCGGAGCAACATATTGGCCACAGAGTGGAACGTGCCGCCACGGACCCGTTCACTGCGGACGCCGATCAACTCACCGGCCCGATCCAGCATTTCCTGCGATGATTTTCGGGTAAAGGTCAGGAGCAGAATGTGGGAGGGATCGATCCCCGAGTCGATCAGATAGGCCACACGATAGACCAGGGTGCGCGTCTTGCCGCTGCCAGCGCCGGCAATGACCAGCGATGGCCCTTCGCCCGCAGTCACAGCCGCAAGCTGCTGGCTATTCAACGCCGCCGCATAATCGATGGACAACGTCCGGGGAACGGCCTCGTCAACCGGGCGCTTCAGCACATACGTTTTGGTTTCTCGTTCCATGGAGATGAGCGAAGGAATCTTTGCGTAGTCCGGTCATTCAGAGGAAACGCTGTATAACATACTCCCCGCTGCCCTTTCAAAGAGAAGGGGAACGGAGCGGCCAGGTGCCCTCCTTGCTCGCAGAACGCGCACGGTGAAACGGTGCCCGTTCGATGCGCGCAGTGGGAGATCAATCAGCCCCATCCCTGAAGAGACAACGAGCGAGCTTGGAGGGAGCATGTCTATTGTTGGATGTGCGCAATAGAGGATCGAACAGGCCATCTGGGAGCAAGTGGATGGAAAACCAGAGCGCGCATGACTGTCATTGTGCGACAGCCCAGAAGCTTGCCCAGCTTTGCCTATCAGAAAATGGCGGAGGGGGCGAGATTTGAAAACCCTGAAGTACTAGAGACTATAGGTCACGATTTCACTTCATCGTTTCATTCTCAATCACTTGCAGAAGAATTGGAGGCGTCAGAGGCCGATGAGAAACCGATCAAATACGATAGGGCACGATAGTTCTGCCACAGTTAAGCCACAGCCGCATGAAAAAGGGTGGGCAAAAACTATAGAAGCAACCCCGTGGACTACCTCGATTTTAATGGGAAGTACGCGTATTATTCTGACGGTTCAAGAAAATTATTAGGAAAACTGAATAGGAAGGCGGTGCAGGTTGTCAGTCACTCGTCAGATTGCAAATCAATGGATAAAGTGTCTAAGGCTGGCTGGTCCGGATCGGTTTTTTCTGAAAATCAACAAAAAGTGGCAAATAGATCTGTCCAAAACCCTGAAACCCAATCTAGGGGGACTTCATCAATGGACATCTAAGGCAGGATACTACAAGACAGCTACGCTCAAGGACTGTGCGACAGGAAGAGAACGTGAATTCCACGTTTATTTCGGTGGTTGGTCAGGAAGGAATCGAAATAGTAGTTATGTTGTGATCTTCGATGCACGAAAGCCAATTCTAGAGGTCCCAGTTTACAATCGCAGGCTCCAGCGATTGGTCTCCAGACGCGGCTACCCCATTACCAAAAACCTAGACTTTCGTGGCGTTCAGAAACAGAGGCCTGCGAGCCTTTGTCAGCAGGCATTAAAGCTTTCGAAGCAAGCAGGTTTAACTGTTAATAATCAAAAAGTGGAACTTGGCACGCTTCCAAAAAATGGGCATCTCGGAAAGCGCCAAGCTAAGCAGATCCTCAGATCCATCATCACTTGCGCGTACGCCAAGACCTATGTCAAACGCGACTCACCGTTCCGTCGGTTCCTCGCTGGTGGGCTCACAATTAATCCCTTTAAACCCAAAACGGTGAAGGGAGGTAAGCGGGGAACAATTCTAGTTAAGCGAAAGCTCGAAAAACAGTACGGTAGCTTTAAGCGTCATGAAAGATTGGTAGAGTGTCTGGCAGGAAAACTGACGGGAGCTGGTTTAGTTCCGCTCAATATAAGGTTTTCAACGTGCGATTTTGATCTTGCCGCCGAGAAGAAAAAACGACAAACGGGATTCGTTTTCGAGGTTAAAGCATGGAAGTCACAGTATCACATTCAGGCTGCACGTCACGCGTTTGGACAAGTGCAATGGTACCTGTGGCAGCTTAGTAAACGTAATAAGCGCACGGCCTATAGAGGCTGCGTTGTTCTCGACCATAAACCAGTTCCGGAGATAATAGACTTCCTTGAATCGAAGGGCGTTTTAGCGGTCTGGTTCGTTGGTCTCACACCAGACGGTGGAAATCGAGCGAAGAGAGAGATACCTGAATTATTCTGAACAAGGCAAGAGACCAAAATCAGTTTTTGTGGAATGGGACCGCACAGTAGTCTAGCGTTCTATCGGGAATCTCAATCCGTGAATTGTATATTCGTAGCCGCTCCCAAACTTCCTGTTTTTATTCTGGGAGTCTTCAACCTGTGGCTGAAGTGTGGCCGAATATGAACGTGGGTGGAGCGCTCACGAGTTTCATTGCTTGGGGGGATAAAGGTGTCAGGAACCACTATTCGCCAGAACTCACAGCCGTCAATTCAAACAATGGTTCCTGACATCTTTTTATTCCCTGCGCAGCACGTGCCCTACGGCGTAGATTCCTTGATCTTAGCGGCCGTCTGCTCAGCCGACTTCTCTAATGTACTTTCCACCTGACGGACCTTATCAATCGGAGTCTTTATTGCATCCACCGCGGCCTGCCCTGCGGCCTGCGTCGCCGCACTACCGGACGCAGCCGCGGCCTTCGTCTTCTCCACCGGCGTCTCCTGATTACAACCGAATAGCCCCACCATCGCCAGCAACCACACAACGAATAGCAAATCGCGTCTTGATTTCTTCATCGCCATCTCCTTAGCCCGCAATCCAACATTTCCCATACCGCCAACCCCATCGCCTACATGCAATCGTACCCGCGAGAGGACAAGCGGACAAGAAATTGATGAAACCGCCTCTTTGATCGCCGGACCTGTCTCCGTTATAATCGCCCACTGAACAGGAGACACCTATGGCCACCGCCAACCAGGAACACCAACTGCAACTTCGCCAACTCGCCGAACTCCTATTGGCCGTCGCGGGTGAATCCGTGACCGTCATGAAACGGAACGCCCCGGAGCGGGCCTTGAAATTGAAACGGCACGATGAGTGGGACATCTACCTTGAGTTTATCAAGGTTATGTTTAATCTGACCGACCGGCTCTCCGCACTGTACCTGCCGATCAAAACACAGCCCCAGTTCATGGATAGTCTTGAGGACGCCGTCACCGTGCAATTGAAAAACGTGCTGGAGCCGGCATTCGGTTCCGGCGCCGACCAAACAGAAGTGATGCTCACCGTCGGGGCGGCGGTGGCAGAAAGTCGGCAGACCTATGAGCGGTACCGATTCCTCGTCACCGAACAGAACCCTGTGAAGGACGAGATGTTGAAAGACTTTGGCGGACGCGTCGCCGACACGATGGGAATTGCAGGAAATGCGCAGGTCTCCTCCGCCGCAGCGCTCTGCGCGAGCGCCGTCATTCCGGCTATCAAAGCCATCCTAGCCGGAGATCCCCCTCCGGTCGTAGCAGTCGGAGCTGCCACAGATGTGGCAACCCATCTACCGTCCACACCGCCACACCTCACCACGGCTCCTGAACATCAAAGTCCGACGGGGGCCGAGATTACGTTGGTGAGCGTGATGTCGACTGTCGCAGGAGAAGAAGTGGAAACCAGGTGGGGGCTGCACCCTCGATTTCGACAAGACCTTCCCCCGGAGGATATCCAACGAATCGCCAAACTGATGAACCGAGTGGCGAAAATACTTGGCGAACGGTATGCTTCCGTGGCATTCTCGGACGAGTGGACAACGTGGCATAAGGCCGGTCACGCGTGAGCCGATCAGGATGCTGAAAAAGTCCACCAGCTTCGTTCTCGGCAAATCGAAATCCTCACCGTACCCCCGAGAGTACGCCTCCGGTTTCGATTCGCCTCCGGCCTTGCTGGCGGCTTTTCCGAGCATCCTGCGGGAGTATTCTCCCATTGTCCCACACATGCGAATGAGTGAAATTCCGTCGTGCACATAGAGTGTTTCCGCAGCCTGCTAGGCTGTTCTCCCACGACAACACCCACATCGGCACCAATATCGAGGAAATTCAATGGATACTCGTCAGAAAGCAGATACATCGCCACAAGCCATTCCATCCGGGCTCTCACGTCTCAAGGAATTGGCGCAGAATCTTTGGTGGAGTTGGACTCCAGAAGCCCGTCGGCTGTTCGAACACATCGATCCGACCCTCTGGGTATTGACCCACCACAACCCTGTCGAATTACTGGCCAAAGTCAGGCCGGACCGACTCACGCATCTTGCCGAAGATCCCTCGTATGTGCGGCTGTACTCTGCCACCCTCAAGATGTTCGACGAATACCGTCAGAACGGACACAGTTGGTTTAAGACACAACACAACGATTTAAAATCTTCCACCATCGCCTACTTCTCTGCTGAATTTGGTCTGCATCGGTCCATTCCCATCTATAGCGGAGGTCTGGGCATTCTCGCCGGAGACCATTGTAAGGAAGCCAGCGATCTCGGTGTGCCCCTAGTGGGAGTGGGATTCATGTACCCGCAAGGATATTTCCGGCAACGAATCACGCCAGAGGGATGGCAGGAAGCGGCGTACGCCCCGTTCAATCAAGCAGAGTCGCCGATTCGTCCAGCCCTCACTCCATCAGGAGACCCGTGCAGACTTACGGTCGAGATCGGTAGCCGGGTCGTAGCGGCGGCGGTCTGGACAGTCCTCGTCGGGCGGGTGACCCTCTACCTCATCGATACAGACGTCCCCGAGAACAGTCCTGAAAATCGGGCGCTGTCGGCTCGACTGTATGGCGGCGACCAGGAGATGCGCCTCTGCCAGGAGTTTCTGTTGGGTATCGGCGGCGTCCGTATGCTTCGCGCCTTGGGCATTGCGCCAACGGTCTGGCATGCCAATGAGGGCCACTCCGCCTTCCTCACTTTGGAGCGCATGCGCGAATTGATCCAGAAGGGGTCGACGCACGCGGACGCGAGCGAGACCATCCGCCAGAGCACGGTGTTTACCACTCATACACCGGTGCCGGCTGGGCATGACGTATTTCCCCACCATCTCATGGATCGGTACTTTGCGGGCTATTGGGAGCAGTTGAGCCTCTCTCGAGAAGACTTCCTCCGCCTCGGAGATACCCCAGAGTCCCAGGGCCAAGGCTTCAACATGACGGCGCTCGCTATCCGGCTGTCCGCCCATGTAAACGGGGTCAGTCGTGAACACGGACAGGTCTCACGAGAGATGTGGCACCATATGTGGCCCGGCCTTCCAATCGGGCAAATCCCGATCCGCAGCGTGACCAACGGCATCCATGCGCCGACGTGGATCGCACCGGAACTCAACCAACTCTACGGCAAGTATCTCGGCCCCGAATGGGTAGAAAAATGCGACGATACAGCGATGTGGCAACGGGTTCTGGATATCCCCGACCAGGAACTTTGGACCGTACGCCAAACCATGAAACGGAAACTCATGAGTTTCATCCGGGAACGTGCGAGGAGCGGCTGGATGCAGGGGCATCTCCAAGCCTCACAGGTCATCACGCGCGGCACGTTGCTCGACCCCGAAGCGCTCACCATCGGTTTCGCTAGACGCTTTGCCACCTACAAGCGAGCGACCTTATTGTTCCGCGATCTTGAACGGCTGAAACGCTTGCTCCATAACCAGTGGCGGCCCGTCCAATTAATCTTTGCCGGTAAAGCCCATCCAGCCGATGAGCCTGGTCGCTATTTTATTCATGAGGTGCTGCGCTTTTGCGACGATCATAAATTGGGCGGCCACATCGCCTTCCTAGAAAACTACGATATGCACATGGCAAAATTTCTCGTTCAAGGGGTCGACATTTGGCTCAACACCCCGCGGTTTCCCTTGGAGGCGAGCGGCACGAGTGGGCAAAAAGCCGCGCTGAACGGCGTCATCAATCTCAGCGTCCTCGATGGATGGTGGAAAGAAGGCTACAACGGCGCCAACGGATGGGGTATCGAACCCTTAATGGGAAACCAAGATATTCAGGCCCAAGACGAGCATGACGCGCAGCAGCTCTATCGCATGCTGGAGCAAGAAGCCATTCCCCTCTACTATCAACGAGACCTTGATGGGATCCCTCGCGGCTGGTTGCAACTCATGAAGGAAAGTCTCAGAACCAATGCGCCCCGCTTCTGCACTAAAAGGATGGTCAAGGAGTACGTCGATACGATGTATGCGCCCGCCATGGTGATCGCGCCCTCGACATGGTAACGGGCCGTCCGGCGATTCGTGAAACGTGAAACGTTAGACATGAAAAGGTTCAAAGGGAATTGCTGCGCTGCCACAGCACACTTACAAGTGCTCCTGCTGCTCACACTTGTCTCAATTCTCGCAAGCCCGCTCCTTGCAAACGCAAGCGCGCCAGCGGCGCCGACTGGCTCACCCCTTGAACGTGAGGCTACAGACTCATTCAACCGTGCCGAATACGACCACGTCTTGAAGCTCTGGTATTCGATTCCGACCGACGCTACGGCATCGAAGCCGCTCGTCCTCCTCGCCTTCCAGAGTGCTCTCAAGCTGGGGCGTCCCGAAGAAGCCCTCACGCTCTATCAACGGCTCATTCCTACGCGTCAACCGGACGATCCAGCCCTGCTGCGCCCCTTGGCACTCAGCTTTCTCACCAGCCATGTCCGCGACACGCAAGAACATGTGCGGATCGAGGCCTATGCGATCCTGGCTGAACTCGGCCTCTCAGACATACAGGCCATCCTGGAAGATGGCCTCCTCGATGCGTCGGTCCTCGTACGTGCTCGTGCCGCAGACGCCATCGGTAAAGCCGGCCTCGCAGGAAAGTCCAGCCCGTTGCGACGCGCGCTGAGCGATGCGACCCCACCCGTGCGAATTGCCGCCATGAACGCGCTCAGTGAAGCCCACGTCACCGACATCATGCCCTACCTCATCGAAGTCGCAAGAAGAGACGACGGGCCGGAAGGCATCTTCGCGTATGCAGCCCTATACAGACTCGGCAAACAAGACATGCTGACCGACATTACCGGAGCAGCGACACTTCCCGAACCCGATGTCCGCATGGCAGCGTTGGGAGTCTTAGGGCGGCTCAAACGCCCATCGAGTCTGTCAGTCCTGAGCCAGGGCGTCTACGATCCTGAACCGTCAGTTCGTGCCTTCGCCGCCGGCGCCTTAGGAGACTACGGACAAGGCGGTAGTGTGGCTCCGCTCACCCATGCACTCGGGGATGAAATTGCACGCGTGCGTGCCGTCGCAGCCCAAAGTCTTGGGAAGCTAGGCATTCGAGAGAATCTTCCATTGCTGCGGGCGCTTACGCGAGATACCAGTATGCAGGTGCGGGCCAGCGCGACTGAAGGGCTGCTGAGGTTGGGCGATACGTCGGCCATTGCGCTCGCCGCAGACTTGGCTAAACATCCGGACCCCTCGATCCGAACAGCGGCCGCCCATGCGCTGGGAGCGACCGCTGACAAAGAAGCCGTGACAATCTTGCAGACACTTCTGCAAGACAAACAGCCACAACCACGTCTTTTTGCGGCGAAGGCGTTAGGCACAACTGGCGCACCAGTGATGCCGTTGCTCAAAATAGCCTTGCAAGACACGGATATCGCCGTCAGACTTGCTGCAGCAGGCAGTCTACTCCAACAACTCCGCCGTTCCATACCCGCGCCCAAAATGCGTCAGTCCAAGAGATAATGTCATGTGGAAGTTTTTCGCCATTCTGATCCTGACCGCCGCATCGTTCGGTCTCGGATTTTATTTCGGCCAACGCCCTCTCGGCACGTTGCAACAAACGGTCTCGCACCTACAACAGTCGCTCAAAGACACCTCACGCAATATCATCGACACCACGATGGGAATCGAGAAAGACCTGCGCAGGCGGCAAGGGCTGCTGGACGCCAAATCACACATGGTGCAGGCGAAGTCAGAACTGTTCGATAAGAATCTTGGGGAAGCGGCCAAGCAACTTGGCGAGGCGGCCGACACGCTGGACAATGCCACGAAGGGTGCGAAGCAGGATGAATCAATCCTCGCCATACGGTCACTGACCGGAATGCTTCGAGAAGTGCGACTGGATGTGTCGATGGGGAAATCGGTGACAATCAAGAAACTCGACGAGAGTCAGAGGGAGGTTGACCGGCAGCTGAATAGATAACCTCTGGCAGGATGCTCAAAAAGGCTGCCAGCAAGGCCGCAGCGAGCGAAGAGGCGAGGCGTACGCTTCGATACGTTGAGTCTCTGAGCGATGCGAGAACGATGCTGGCGGATTTTTTCAGCATCCTGCTAGAGTTCGATCCGTAGTCCGAACATGCCCGCATAATTATTGAACTGTTCGTTGCCGACCATCGCCCGGAAGTTTACGAACGGTT
>JBBRRN010000098.1:0-9781 GCA_038200685.1 Nitrospirales bacterium | reverse complement strand
CCGCCCACACCCCGCCCCCACACGGACCGCTCCCCACATCCCTGCTTCTTCTGCGCACTAGACGCATTCCAGGAGGTTCAGTAAAGTTACTATTGGATATAGATATTCTTCCATCACAATCTGAGGTATCATCAGCGTGACCTCCAGTGAGCAACCGTCGATCCCATTTGCTGCGCAAGCCATACCTTTTGAAGAATTTCTGGCTTCTGGAAAACTCCCGGATGGCTATCTTGCCAGCGAGTATATGGCTCAGCAATTCGTCGAACGACTCGTGCACTATGTCCTCAGTGTCCCGACCGGCAGCTATACCATGGCTCAATTGGGCCAGCTCCTCGAACAGATCAACCCACGTGTGCAAATCCTCTTTTTCAAACGCCTCAAAGAAACTAGCCCGGAGTGCCTCAAAGATTTCGCCCCGCTCTATTACGGATTCATGAACGAGTTTCATTCTCTCCTATTTACCTAGCTCAACAATTATTTTCCTTGTTGCCTTAGCATTCTCGTGTATAATCGGGTGGTTGATAACTTGCGCAAAGGAGCAACATGAATCCAACCTTACAGCGAGCAGTGACCAGCTTCTATAATCTCATCTATGAGGCACAGACATTTGCCACCACCATGTCACGGATCGACACCGCGGAGCAGGAGCACTACGCTGGACGGATCGAAGGGTTGAATTGGGTGCTTGATCGCTGCCAAGAACTTGAAGACATGGATGCCAACTTGACGCCATCATCCCTCCAGCGAGTTCTAACGGAGGTCAAGTCTGATCTCGATCATGAATTATCGGTCCAGCGACGAGAAAAGGGACGTCGTGCAGACGGCCGAGAGGAAGCTCTCAATTTTGTCGCTGATTATTTATCGAGCCTGATTACAGCAACGGACATTGAGTCAGCAAAGACGCCGACAGCCTAACGATCCCCTCTTCAATCGAGTCTCTCGTACCGACTGGGCCATGCCGGATTTCATGACGCATGGTGATCATACGATAAAGCAAGAACGGACCTGTTTCATCTCGTGCTGCGGTGTCATGTGTCTGTATCTGATTAGACTTACCGTTGACGGGTTGCTGTAAGGAGTGCGAGGGACTTGGAAACCGTTTCGGTACATTCCCAATTTTCCGCCGAGAGATAGACTCAACGCTTCATGGGAAGCCAGCATCTAGACTCTGGGTATTGACCACTACCGTCTCATTTTATACAATTATTTTATGTCAGGTCTTTCACGAAAACCGCCTAGCCCACCTTGGCTGACCATTCCTTCCCCCAATACCGTTCGATCGCCAAGACCGGCTCCCTCTCACCAACCAGCACAATTCAGATCGTTAAATGCTTCGCTACTGTATTGCCCTTCTTGCCGAGTAGCAACTCCCACGCGAGAGCGACTGTTGCTTGTTCTCCCGACCGGAGATCTGTACGAATATCTCTGCCAACACTGCGGGACCTCGACTGGCTCAAAAAATGACAACCGCTAGACCACTCGCCTACCGTCGTGTCTCAACAACGAGCAGATGATACTGGGCTTTCGCCTCATCATGCATGGGCCAGAAGAAAGATTCTGAGTAGGAGCAGTGCTCGCTTAGGATTAGACGGAAAAATAGATTGCCAACTGGTCTGGCTAGATGATTCCTTCCAGGGGAATGCCTTCTTCAATGAGCATGACAGGAATGTCTTCTCGAATTGGATACAATATATTTCGGTCAGCTCTTATCAACCCTCCATCGAGGAGTTCCGTAACCAGCTTATTCCCCCTATTTTTTAGTTGCCCACGACTCACGGCCTCATTTAGCTTGGCAATGAGCGCCTCCTCAGCTAAACTCACGTCCTGTTTCGTGTCAGGGCAACAGAGAATAGCAAGGAGACCCCTGTCGATGTTGACCGGACGCCTCGTTTCAGTACGTTCTGCCATAATGCTTCCCGTGTGAATCCGACCAATATGAGAATAACAGAATAGATCATCGAGATCGATGAGATCAACCCCGGATGTAGGCCCCTATTGAGACCGTTGGTTTCTGCTATACAACAAGCCTCGCTGGAGCGTATTCAAAGAAATGCGCGGTGATGTCAAACACCTTGTGGAAATACTCTCTGGCTGGATTATTGGTCCTCGTGCCGGCCTGGGCTACCTTCTTCATCCTTTCTGCACTATTTCACGCACTCAACGAATTAATCCACGATCTCCCATGGAATATCGGAGATGGACAGTGGCCTGGACTCAGCCTCATTGTGTTTCTGTTCCTTGTTATGATCGTCGGCGCCATCGCAACCCATGTAGTCGGACAGCGCATCATCACTCAGGCAGAACGCTGGATCGAACACGTTCCGTTGGTCCGCATTCTCTACATTACCCTCAAAGGGATGGCCGATCTTCTTAATTTCCGATCTCGCTTCGGGCGCAGCAAGGTGGTGGCCTTTCCGTTTCCTCGAGACGGTCTCTGGGCGATTGGATTTGTTATGGGAACTGCACCGCCGGCACTACAAGTCTCACCAACAACCAGTTTGCTCATGGTCTTTGTGCCTACGGCTCTCCATCCGTTCACCGGGCTACTTGCGCTTGTCCCTCAGACACAGTTGCGTCCGATTAATCTGCTACCGGAAGAGGCTATCAAGATGGAGTGTACCGCCGGTTTGTACAAGCCGGAATCTGGATGGCTACAAGCCCCGAAAACAACAGATTGAGCTTCATGTCGATCCTCGACCAATTGAACGTCCGACTCGCCAAACCAGAAGATTCAACGATAATCGAGTCGTTCAGTGCGGCCATGGCTCTTGAAACAGAAGGCCGCCGCCTCGACCTCGACCGCCTGCATGAGGGAACTATGGCCCTCCTTCATTCTCCTGATCGTGGATTTTTTATGGTTGCCGAACTAGAACAGGCCGATGATCGTCGGTTGTTGGGTCAGCTGATGATCACCTATGAATGGAGCGATTGGCGTAACGGTGTGTTTTGGTGGATTCAGAGTGTGTATGTCGACCCTGCTTGGCGTAGACAGAGCGTCTTTCGCCGAATGCATCAGACCGTGATGGCTACCGCCAAGACAAACCCGAGTGTCTGTGGAGTCCGTTTGTACGTCGAGGGGAACAACAACGCCGCGCAAGCTGTGTACCGTAAAGTGGGGCTCACTCCGTCATCCTATGCCATATTTGAAACCGATTTTGTTCTGGCACGCCAAAATGGTTTAATGGATCGTCCAACCGAAGCTTAGCAAAAGGAGTCATCATGTTGTTCTTCAAGCCGCTGGCCGGCATTGTCATTGTCTTGACCTTGGCCCTGCTTCAGGGCTGCGTGGTGACCAGGGGAACGGTCGGCGAGCCGATTCAAGAAGAAGCCGTCTCGGCTATCAAGAAAGGTACAACGACCATGGCAGAAGTTGTCTCTTCGATCGGTGCGCCGGATCGGATTGTCAGAGGCAACGATCGAGAGATCTTTCACTACTATTACTATGACGGGAAATCTCCGGCGATGATGCTCATATTGCTGAACTTCATCCGCATGGATGTCAAGAGCGATAATCTCTATGTATTTTTCAACAGGGAGGGGATAGCTGAAGAAGTGGTCTACGGCAAACGCACCGGTCGCACACAATTCAGGCTGTGGCCATTTGGTGACTAACGTGGCGTCGCGTTTTCACTCGACCAAATTGGTCGTTGGTGCGCTCTGCATCCTTCTTCTCTGCGCGGGATGTAGCGTCCGCCGAGCCACGCTCAACGACGTCCTGACTCCGGAACAGGTCAGCTTTATTCGCGTCGGACAGACGACAATACGCGAATTGGCCGATCACATCGGAGCCCCAGATGAGGTGACTGAATCTGATTTCGGGGTTGTGGCCCTCTATTATTGGAGCGATACCAAATCCGCGGCTCTGGACTTCGGTGCCATCGGTCGCCTGTTCTTACCCTACTCCCCGACATTGAGGCTGAACAAGATCGGAATTACACCTGAACAACTCCAAGTGGTATTCGATCCCCAGTGGACCGTGCGCGCCTACGGATTTTCCCGGCGAGCGACAGATGAGCCAGTCATTTGGTTTTGGCCATTCTAGGCCCTACGGACCTCCTCGCGAATTGCTGGATGACTGTGCACCCGCTATAATGCACTTGCATGATCTCTCCATCTGATTCAGATACGACCAAGACCCCCGAAGAATCGCCCTCCTACATTCCAGCTCATCGCGATACAGATTTTCTCCAACGGGAAGAACTCCGTTCCATCCGCGTCGGGCTTGAACTCTTGAAAACTGAGTTGATCCAGCGTGAACAGGGGATCAGGTCAACGATCGTCGTGTTTGGTAGTGCAAGACTGCAAGAACAGGCCATCGCGAAGCAGGCCCTCCACGTAGCCGAAGTGGAGGCTGCTCAAGCCCCACAGGATCCAATGCGCCGGCAAAGGGTAATGATCGCGCAGCGACAGCTCGCGCTTTCAAAGTACTATGACATAGCGCGTGAGTTCAGCAGGCTGGTGTCGTTGACTTGCCAAATCGATGGCCGCTGCGACTACGTCATCGTCACTGGCGGAGGGCCCGGCATCATGGAGGCCGCCAACCGCGGAGCGGCGGATGTGAACGCAAAATCAATCGGACTCAACGTCACCTTGCCTCATGAACAAAGCCCCAATCCCTACATTACACCTGAGCTCTGTTTCCAATTTCGTTATTTTGCCATCAGAAAAATGCACTTCTTAATCCGCGCCAAAGCACTGGTCGCCTTTCCCGGAGGATTCGGCACCCTTGATGAGCTATTCGAGACGCTGACGCTCCTCCAAACAGGTAAGACAGAAAACCTGATGGTCGTGTTGGTCGGACGGGACTTCTGGGAGCGTCTGATCAACTGGCAATGGCTCGTCGATAACGGGCTTATTGCCCAAAAAGACCTTCAACTGTTCCAGTATGCCGAAACGGCTCAGGAAGCCTGGGATCTGATCAGCCGCCACAATGGAGTACCGTCATCATGAAACTCTCCTTCCACGGGGCTGCGCGCTCAGTGACGGGTAGCCGCCATATGCTTGAGGTCCCGGGCTTCAAACTCTTGCTGGATTGTGGGCTCTTCCAGGGGCGCAGAGATGAAGCCTATCGGAAGAACCGAGATCTGGACTTCGACCCCAAGTCGCTCAGCGCGGTCTTGCTCTCCCATGCCCACATCGACCACTCAGGCGCCTTACCGGTCCTCCAGAAACACGGTTTCTCCGGAAAGGTGTACCTCACCAGAGCGACCGCCGATTTGACCGACCTCATGCTCGAAGATTCAGCTCGTGTCCAGATGAGTGATTGTGGCTACGTCAATAAGCAGGAGCAGCGGAAGGGAAAAACCTGTGTCCAGCCGCTCTACAATACTGAGGATGTCCGTAAGCTCGTTCGACGATTCGATGGCGCACGGTATGGAGATCTGCTCAAGATCGCTCCACGCGTGACCACGTCCTTTCACGACGCCGGGCATATCTTGGGATCGGCGGCCATTCGAGTGAAATACACGGCACGCGGCAACACCACCACTGTGCTCTTTAGCGGCGATCTTGGCCGCTCCAACATGCCGATCCTTCAAGACCCTGAAACCCCGCCGCCCTGCGACGTGTTAATTCTTGAGTCGACCTACGGCGATCGCCTGCACGAAGCCGACCGAGCGATCATGAAACAGCAGGCCCTGGACCTCCTTATCCATGCCAAAACTCACAAGAGCAAGATCATCGTCCCTGCATTCGCCGTTGGACGGACCCAAGAACTGGTCATGCGGATTAAGGAGCTCGTCGGAGAAGGGCGACTCGATCCTGTCCCGATCTATATCGATTCCCCGCTGGCCTCACGGGCCACAGAGGTCTTTCGCCGCCACCCGGAGTGCTACGATGAAGAGACCACCCGTACCTTCACATCCTCAGGCGACCCCTTCGCCTCACGCTATATCCACTTTGTCTCGTCGCCGGAAGACAGCAAGCGTTTGAACCGCATGAAGGGCCCTTGCGTCATCATTTCCGCCTCCGGCATGTGCGAAGGCGGTCGCGTCGTGCATCATCTCAAACACGCGATTCAAGACGAAGCGAACGTGATCGTCTTCATGGGCTTTCAAGCCGAGCATACCCCTGGGCGGAAGCTTGTCGAAGGATGGGATGTCGTCCCGATTTTCGGCGTGCCCACTCCGCGCCGAGCACAGATCGTCAAATTCAACGGGCTTTCGGCCCATGCGGATCGCCAGGATCTTTTAGCCTACGTGCGAGCCATCCAGCCAAGCCCGAGTAAGGTGATCATCGTCCATGGGGAAGAGAAACAAGCGCTCTCCCTAGCTATGGCCATTCAGGCGGAATATCCCAAGATTGAGGTCTCTGTTCCCCATGTTGGTTCGACCCTTGAGATCTAACAGCACGGCCCCTCTTGCAACTCTACTGCTGATCCTGGCTGGCTCTATCTGCGTCGCTCCCGTCGTACCTGCCCAGGCAAGCTCGGAAGAACCCCGAGCGCGAGCTCGTGCTCTTGGCATCGTCGTCGGCTCCTATGAGCCTGGGCCACTCAACGCGATTACCGACGTGGCCGGCGTCATGGTGGGCCAGACAACCCTCATATCCGGCGAAGGGCCGCTCAACCCAGGGCTTGGCCCGGTGCGAACCGGCGTAACGGTTGTGATCCCGCGCGACGATGTGTGGCATAAGAAAGTGCCGGCCGGGTCATTCGTCCTCAATGGGACCGGCGAGATGACGGGTCTTTCCTGGGTGACTGAATCCGGATTTCTGGAGTATCCGATTGCCCTCACAAATACGTTGAACGTGCCGCGTGTAGCCAACGGGGTGATGAGCTGGATGATCGCGCGCTATCCGGAGATCGGCATTACCGATGATACGCTGACGCCTGTGGTGGCAGAATGCGACGACGGGCGACTCAATGATATTCAAGGGCGGCATGTCTCGGAAGCAGACGTGATGCAGGCACTCGACAGTGCCTCCTCCGGAGTTGTACAGGAAGGGACGGTCGGCGCCGGAACAGGGATGGTGTCCTACGGCTTCAAGGGTGGTATCGGCACTGCGTCACGGCGATTACCCGAGACGGAAGGCGGGTATACGATCGGCGTGCTCGTCAATGCGAACCATGGGCGACGGCCTGAGCTCGTCGTGGGTGGAGTGCCGGTTGGAAAACTATATGAAGCGCCTCAGGCGATGGCAGCACCACTCTCGCCCGGCCAAAGCGAGGGCTCTATCATCGTCGTCATTGCCACGGATGCGCCGCTCGATGGCCGCCAGCTCACTAGACTGGCCAAGCGCGCCGCCCTCGGTCTCGCCCGCACAGGATCCACTGCGCGCCACGGAAGTGGCGATTTCATGCTGGCATTCTCCACGGCCAACGTCATTCCACACTATCCCAAAGAATCGACATTTCAACAGACGCACCTGGCCGACACGCATCTGAACCCCTTGATCACATCGACGGTTGAAGCCACAGAAGAAGCCATTCTTAACGCGCTGACCATGGCGACGACGGTGGTGGGGCGCGATAGCTATCGGGTTGAAGCGCTCAACCTCTATCGGCTGAAAGCGCTTGTCTCTGGTTTCCCCAGATGATTCCGGACATCGTAACAGCGGCCCGAGTAACAGCGGCCCGAACCGTTCCAGCCGCAAAGACGTTTGCAATACCACCCACTGCACCGGCCACAGCGTCACGATCCAGAACGCCGTGGCGGCACCAGCCATATTATGGACCTGCTTGGTCGCACGATGACCTGCAGCGACGAGGCGTTCCTGCCCCCCGCCTGTCATCTCAGGTGGCTTGATTTCAGGAGGAGTATTAGAGTATTTTGCCTCGCCTGCCCCATTAATCTGCTAGAGCCAATTCATGAGATCCTCAAGATCAGAATGGAGTGCATGATGAAAGGTTTTCTGCTTTTCAGTCTCTTCTCCATTTCTGTTGCCGTGGTCGCATGCAGCGGTGGTGATGGTGGGAACAGCAACGGCAGTTCCCCATCAGCAGCCGGTACCGAACGCATCGTCTATCTGGCTGATCAGGATATCGATGAAGTGTTCGAACTCTATCTGGCCGGGTCCTCCATCAAGCTCAATCCATCATTGTCGCCGGGGAAGAATGTCCTCGATTTTCAGATCACCCCCGACAAAACAGCTGTCGTGTATCGAGCTGATCAGGACACCAATGACGTCTTTGAATTGTACCGGGTCGCGTTCGCAACTCCCGGGGTGAGCGCCAAATTGAATAGCTCCCTGCCGGCCGGGGGGGACGTGTGGAGTGAGGTCATTACACCGGACAGCTCCTCTGTGCTGTACGTAGCCGATCAGACGACTGACGGCGTCTCTGAACTCTATCGGGTACCCTTTGCCACCCCTGGCGTGAGCACAAAACTCAACGGAGCCCTGGTGCCAGGCGGGAACGTGTTTTTCGACATTGGGACGACCCTGGATAGCTCCGCCGTCGTGTATCGAGCCACACAGGCCTCGGCCAATGTAATTGAGCTCTATGGCGTTCCGTTGGCCACACCAGGTCTGAGCACAAAACTAAATGGCGCGCTCCCACCCACTGCGGACGTCACGAGTTTCGAGCTCACTCCGAATGGCACCGTGGTCGTGTATACAGTTTCGCAACGAATAAGCAATGATGATCGCTTTGAAGAGCTTTCCAGCGTGGCATTGGCCACCCCAGGTCAGAGCACGAAGTTCAGTAGCCCTGTCGCTCCAGGTGGAGCCCTCGGGCCCAGCGTGCTCGTGGGCCAATATCAGATTACCCCAGACAGCTCCGCCGTGGTCTATTTACTGGCGGACCGAACGCTAGACTTCCTCAGGTTCCTCTATCGTGTACCGTTCGCCACACCCAGTCAAAGCACTCAACTCATTGTACCGCCACCATCACTCCCAAACGTCAGGACGTTCGCCCTCAGGCCTGATAGTTCAGGGGTGGTAGTCGAAACCAATCAATTAACTAGGCATGAGCTGTTTCTAATTTCTTTTGCCACTCCCAGTATGAGTACCAAGCTCAATGGCCCCCTGGTTGCTAATGGGCGCGAGGACGACATTGCGTATGCCATTGCCCCGGACAATTCTTCCGTCGTGTACATCACCGACCAGACCACGCCTGATGTTAACGAACTCTATCGAGTTCCTTTTTCGACACCCGGAGTAAGCACCAAGCTGAATGGGCCCCTCGTGGCTGGTGGAAGTGTTTCCGGCGCCGGGCTCGGAAGACAAACTTTCCATGTTACACCAGATAGTTCTGCGGTCCTGTATCAAGCCAGCCAAACAACGGTAGGAATGTTCGAACTCTACCGAGTACCTTTTGCCACGCCGGGTATCAGCAGTACGCTCAATGGCCCCCTGGTCGCTGGTGGCAATGTGCGTGATGCCAAGGTCCAGTGATCAGGCGCCCCATGAGCGGCTTTACCCAACACCGCTCCCGAGAATGGACGCCTTGAGGGTATGTAGCCAGCAGCCTGTATGATGCCGCCAGCAAGCTGCTTTCAATTACACACAACACCGGAGGGGAGGGGCTCCGACCATCACAGATCTCGCACCGAATACCGGCAATGCGGGCTAGGCCGTGACCGTGATGACGGCTGGGTCGGCTCCGCTCATCTTCAGCGATGGCTGCCTTCGTTGCTGTGATGACACCATATTTCGCTCTATCTTCAACGCTACAGCACATCGCTGTCCGGTGAGGTACCCCCCATCACTTGCATTTCTCTCTCATACCTCGCTATCCTTTCGCCACTCTCTTTCGTCTGGGGGACGAGCATGAACGAATACCAACTCGGCGGTAGCTTGAGTCTGATCACCGCTGTAGGGAAAACCAATGCGTTCGCCGAGT
>JBBRRN010000097.1:0-9817 GCA_038200685.1 Nitrospirales bacterium | reverse complement strand
GCCTGATAAAACACGATTGGGGTATGTGGTGAAATATCCACAACAACAACCCCACTTCGTCATTGCTCGACAAGAACGAGTCGAAATTCTACTTATCGCCCGAGCGCAACCTTGACCGCATTGCCGATCTCAGCAGGATTGTTCACCACTCGAACACCCGCCGCCTCCAAGCTCTTCATCTTCTCAGATGCCGTGCCTTTGCCGCCTGAAATGATGGCGCCGGCATGGCCCATGCGTCGGCCCGGAGGGGCCGTGATTCCGGCGATGAAACTGACGACCGGTTTCTTCACACTCTTCTTGATGAACTCAGCGGCTTTTTCCTCAGCATCACCGCCGATCTCGCCGATCATGACGATCGCCTGAGTCTCGGGATCTTTCTCGAATAATGCCAGCACATCGACGAAACCTGTCCCATTGACTGGATCGCCACCGATGCCGACACACGTGGTTTCACCCAATCCAAGGGTTGAGAGCTGATGTACGGCTTCGTATGTGAGGGTTCCACTGCGGGACACGACACCCACGACCCCCTTCTTATGGATAAAACCCGGCATAATCCCGATCTTCGCCTCATCGACGGTGATGACGCCCGGGCAGTTTGGACCGATCAATCGGACATCCTTGCCACGGAGCGCGCGCTTAACCTTCACCATGTCGTTCACCGGAATGCCTTCTGTAATACAGATTACGAGCGTGATGCCGGCATCGGCAGCCTCCAATATCGCATCGGCACAAAACGGCGGAGGCACAAAGATCAGCGATGTGTCGCACTGCGTCTTCTTCACGGCATCGCGCACTGTATTGAAGACCGGAATACCCTCGACTTCTTGCCCCGCCTTGCCTGGAGTCACACCCGCAACGACCTGCGTCCCGTAAGCCTTACACTGTGCGGCATGAAATGAGCCTTCTTTGCCAGTAATCCCCTGCACCACTACCCGTGTGTTCTTGTTCACTAGAATTGACATGCAGTAATCCCTTTACCGTCTCGTATTTCTAATAGGTTGCCAAAACGCTCAGTGTTCGTTCAAGGCCTCGTTTGTCTCTCGTGGCAGAGCCTGCGCGATATACCCCCGAGAGACGCGTCACGGGTTTCGAGCACGCCGCCAGCAGGCTTTCTCAATTTCTATTAAAAGAAACCCTTACGGTGTGCGTCCTCAATAGTGGCTCGATGCATGTCGTATTGGGCTTTGCTCATGATCGAATTTGGGCCATCTACAAATGGCATAGCAAAGAGGAGGAAAAACTGGACCCAGAATCCAAACCCTTCGCTCTTTACAACGGTGCCGATGGCTTTTTGTTGACGATCTTTGTATGTGGTATTCGCGGTCAAATCTTGCGACACGACGCCGGGAATCATGGTAAGCGTGAGGGCGGAAATAATGCCAGACCATGACAGCCCATCACTTCCCTCTCCAAGAATGGTAATGTCAGCCTTGAGATCTGCCGACTCACCCGTCGTCACAACCGAGGAGAACAGCCCGGATTCTGTGTAGGCCTTGACGGCTTGCGCACGAGAATCTTCGTCAGCATCCGAGCTGATTCCCTGAGTAGAGTCTCCTTGACGCTCCACCTCAACCACATGAAGCGCGATAGACTTCTTCGCTTGTTGGCTCGACTGTAGCGGCCATTGCGCAGGTGGCTTGACGTTTCCATCACGGGCCATCACGCATCCGGCAGAACTGACCAGCAACAAAACCAGAGCGAGCATTGCTGAACGCATATTGTGTTACGCCGCCTTCCTCATCATCCCCTGCACCACCACCCGCGTGTTCTTGCTAATAAGAACACTCACAGTTCCTTCTTCCCCAACAACAGCGGGAAGGCTTCTAGTCACTCATGGGAAGTACGGGGTTAAGTCCCCACTGCGCGCGCGCGCAGGGACTTGGCCCCGTACCTCCCTCATCTCCTACGCCGCCTTGCCCGTCAACTTCACAATCTTTTGCGCCGCCTCCCACAAATCGTTGGCTACTTCGAGCTTCAACCCTGACTCTGCTAAGAGCTTGCGGCCTTCGTCTGCATTCGTCCCCTGCAGCCGGACGACCAATGGTACATTGATCTTCACTTCTTTAGCCGCTTCGATGACGCCATGGGCAATCCGCTCACAACGAACAATGCCGCCAAAAATGTTGATGAAAATGCCTTTGACGTTCGGATCTTTCAGCAAGATCCTGAATCCGGCTGCCACTGTTTCTTTGGTCGCGCCGCCGCCGACGTCCAGGAAGTTTGCCGGCTCGCTGCCGGCCAGCTTGATGACATCCATCGTCGCCATCGCGAGACCTGCGCCGTTCACCATGCAGCCGATGTTACCATCGAGCTTAATATAGTTGAGATTATTTTCTCCCGCTTCAATCTCGAGCGGATCTTCTTCGTTGAGATCGCGCATCTGTTGCACATCGGCGTGCCTGAACAGCGCGTTATCGTCGAACGACACCTTGCCGTCCAACGCGATCAGTTTCTTGTCAGCAGTGATGACCAGCGGGTTGATCTCTACCATCGCCGCGTTCTTCTCCATAAACAGGCGATACAGGTTCCCCAGCATCTGAATGAAGGGATTCACGACGGCCGGCTCCATAGCCGGAAGCCCGAGAGCGAAGGCCACGTTCCGCCCGTTGTACGATTGAAACCCGACAGCCGGATCGATCGCTTCCCGGATGATCTTCTCCGGCTTGTGAGCGGCAACTTCTTCGATCTCCATCCCACCTTCGGTGCTTGCAATAAATACAGGCCATCCGCTATCCCGATCGACGAGGAGGCTCACGTACAATTCCTTGGCAATCGCGGCCCCTTCTTCGATCAGCAACCGACGCACTTCCCGCCCCTTGGGACCGGTTTGGTGGGTGATGAGGGTCTTGCCGATCAGTTCCTTGACTAGGCCGGGAACGGCCGACTGGTCCTTCGTAATTTTGACGCCGCCGGCCTTGCCTCGGCCGCCTGCATGGATCTGCGCCTTGACGACAAACACGGGAGTATTCAGTTCTGCGGCCCATGCCGTTCCTGCCTCGGGCGACGTAATCTCTCTCCCGCGTGGAACTGGAACCCCGAACTGCCCGAACAACTGTTTCGCCTGAAACTCATGAACGTTCATGTCTTCTCCTCAAAAATTCCCGCGCGCCGCGCGAGACTTGCGCGAAAGGCGGGACTGATCGGAAATTATGCCGCGTCTCGCATTTCGCGCACGCTGCGCTATTCTTTTCGTGTGTACGCTGGCAGGATCATGGGAGATACAATCCCGTTCGCACTGCCGTGCTTCTTGGCCTCGGCCCGGAATCCCTTCAGATGCCCGACCGTCAACTTCCCTTGCGGCATGGAAGCGGCATGAGCCGCAGCGGTCAGACCGGATCGCTTTCCAAAAACCATCAGGTCGAGAAGCGAATTCCCCATCAATCGGTTCCGGCCGTGTAATCCGCCTGACGCCTCGCCCGCAACGAAAAGATTGGTCACGTTGGTTTCTGAATTGATATCGATCTTCACGCCGCCATTCTGGTAATGCAGCGTCGGGTAGATCAACACCGGATCTTTGCTGATATCGATGCCAAACCGTTCAAACTGCAGCATCATCGCGGGAAAATGCTTCTCTACGGTGCCCGGACCATGTTCGGCATCGAGAAGCGGTGTATCGAGCCAGACGCCGATACGCCCGGACATCGTGCGGATACCGCGGCCCTCTTCACATTCCCGGATAATCGAGGAAGACACGACGTCACGAGTGTCTAATTCGTTGACGAACCGTTCACCCTTCGCATTCACCAAATGTCCGCCTTCTGATCGAATACCCTCTGTCACCAACGCCCCAATGAGCTGTTCAGGGTAGACCGCTCCGGATGGATGATATTGGAACGTATCGATGTGCATGAGTTTGGCGCCCATCCGATAGGCCAAGCACAGCCCGTCGCCGGTCGCACCGTAGTGATTGCTGGTCGGGAATCCCTGAATGTGGAGCCGGCCGATCCCGCCGGTCGCCAGAATGACGGACTTGGCTGCCACGACGACGTGGCGCTGGTTGTCGAGGTCTTTGAATATGGCGCCGGTGCAGTTCCCCTTCTCATCGCTCGTCAACTCCACTGCAGCGCAGAACTCGAGCAACTGGATGTTCTGATTCAGCACCTCGTCCTTGAGCACCCGCATGATTTCAAGGCCGGTGTAGTCTGAACAGGTCAGGAGGCGAGGCTTCGAACTCCCGCCGCCTTTCTTCACATGGAGGTTGCCGTCCCCATCGCGATCGAACAGCACGCCCAGGCTCAACAGCCATTTCGCTATCGAGGGGCCTTCCTCGACCATCACCTTGAGCAGCTGATGATCATTCTGCATGTGGCCGCCCTTGAGCGTATCCACGAAATGCGTGACGGGCGAGTCCTCTGGCGCTACCGAAATCTGCATGCCCCCTTGGGCCATCACGCTGTTGGAGTCGCCGAGGCGGAGCTTCGTCGCCAGGATGACCTTGGCGCCGGCGATATGCGCATGGAGAGCCGCCGCACAGCCAGCTCCCCCGCCGCCCACCACCAGAACATCGGTCGTGTAATCGGCCGTTAGATCGAACTCGTCCGCAATGGAACTGTCGCCCTCCAGCAAGGCCGCCAGCTCGACGACCGTCTTATCCCCGCTATTGGGACCGAAGCGGATCGGCCGATAGGCTCGCTCACGATAATCTGGATGATATTTCCGGATCAGTTGGTCGCAATCCGCTGGAGAGAACTTGGGAAGCGTCTCCTTGCGTCGAGCATCCCGCGTGCGGTGCACGATTTGCTGAAGGGCGTGGATGTCCATGAGTATTCGTTTCGCTATCCGCGTTTGGTATTCAACGTCTACCTTAATGTGAACAGCTGAGGGCTGACGGCTCGCGATACTATTTCACGGTCGCGCAGTGATCGGCCAGCTCTTTATCGGTCATCTTGAGGATTGCGGTCCACTCGTCGTTGAAACGACCGTCTTGAATTTCCTTGATGCGCGTGTCTAGGCCTACCGGCTTTTCGGTGAAATGAGCCCCCTGAGCCCGGCTCACATAGAGCGCCACGAGATTGGGGGCGATGTCCGCGATGCAGACCGGCGTGCACATGCCGCACATCACACAGTCCATAAACATCTCAGACACGCTCTTGAAATCTCCGAAGACGGCCTTCCAGACCCCCTCCCGGACATCGATCTGCTGCGGGCAAGCCTCAGTGCAGGCGTTGCAGTTCCGGCAGAGCGGGGCTTCGGGGTAGAGATTGAAGAGGTCCTGCTTCGGATCTTTGAGCGTCTGTATGTCGTAGGTGGCCTTCCGAGCCGGGAACGGCGGCATCATGGTGATCGACATGCCGTCTTGTACCGCCATTTGGCAAGCCAGACAGGTTCTGACTTTCGGGTCGTCCTTAGTCCGATAGTAGGCCGCGCAGGCCCCGCAAAATCCACCGAGACAGCCGGCCCCGCGAACGACTTCCTGGCCCGAATACCACAGGGCCTTTATAATCGTGATCCCCTCCGGCACGTCGTACTTCTTGCCGGCGATCTCGATAGTGACCATCTTGTGCCGGAGAACCTCCGGCTGATCGATGACGTTGCTATCTTCTTGTGCCATTGTTCCTTAAGCCGGTCATGAAACAGTCACCAGCGGTCAGAGCCAGCTCATCTCCCCCCTCACACCTTACCCCTTACTCCTTACCGTATACTAGGCAATCGCATCCACAATTGCATTCAACGTCGGGCTAGGACGCATTGCTTTTGCCGCCTTCGCATCATCAGGATGATAATACCCGCCGACATCAACCGGCTTCCCCTGAGCAGCGAGTAATTCGCCCGTGATCTTGGCTTCATTGTCCGCCATATCCTTGGCGATCTTGACAAACCGTGTCGCCAGATTCTTATCCTGCGTTTGCTGCGCCAACGCTTGTGCCCAGTACAATGCCAAATAGAAATGACTCCCGCGATTATCGATCTCGCCCACCTTGCGCGCCGGTGACTTATTGCTCTCCAGAAACTTCGCATTAGCCTGATCGAGCGCGTCGGCCAAATTTTTTGCTGCTTGATTATTCGCGACCTTGGCGAGATGTTCCAATGAAGCGGCGAGGGCCAGGAATTCTCCCAGCGAATCCCACCGCAAATACCCTTCCTCCTGGAACTGTTGCACATGCTTGGGGGCCGAACCACCTGCGCCAGTTTCGAAGAGGCCGCCGCCGTTCAGTAAGGGAACGATCGAGAGCATCTTGGCACTCGTCCCGATTTCGAGAATCGGGAACAGGTCCGTGAGATAGTCGCGCAACACGTTCCCCGTCACAGAGATCGTATCCTTCCCCTCTTTAATCCGTTCCAACGACAACCTGGTCGCTTCTGCCGGAGTCATAGTCCTGATGTCGAGGCCCTTGGTATCGTGGTCTTTCAAGTAACGTTCGACCTTCGTGATCAATTGCGCATCGTGCGCCCTTGTCTTATCCAACCAGAAAATCGCCGGAGCTCCGGTAGCTTTCGCTCGGTTCACCGCCAACTTGACCCAGTCCCTAATCGGCGCGTCCTTCACCTGACACATGCGCCAGATATCGCCTTCTTCCACTTGATGTTCCAACAAGGTCTTTCCTGAGGCATCCACCACGCGGATCGTGCCATTACCAGGCGCCTTGAAGGTCTTGTCGTGCGAGCCATATTCTTCCGCCGCCTGCGCCATGAGACCGACGTTGGGTACGCTGCCCATCGTCTTCGGATCGAATGCGCCATGCTTTTTACAGAATTCGACGACCTCGTGATAGACCGGCGCGTAGCTGGCGTCCGGAATCACACACTTCGCGTCCTGCGCCTTGCCGTCAGGGCCCCACATCTTGCCGCTGTCCCGAATGACCGGGGGCATGGAGGCATCGATGATGATGTCGCTGGGCACATGCAGATTGGTGATCCCCTTGTCGGAATTCACCATCGCCATCGGAGGCCGCTTCTGGTACACAGCTTGAACGTCGGCTTCGATCGCTTTGCGCTGATCGTCGGGCAAAGCCTTGCTCTTGGTATACAAATCACCGATGCCGTTGTCGGGATCCACGCCCAGCTTCTTCAACGTCTCGCCGTGCTTCTCGAACACGTCCTTGTAATAGACCGTCACGGCATGGCCGAAGATCTTGGGATCCGAGATCTTCATCATGGTGGCTTTCATATGGATCGAGAACAGCACGCCCTGCTTCTTGGCGTCTTCGATCTGCTCTTCGAGGAACTGGCGCAGAGCCCGCTTGCTCATGAACGTGGCATCGAAGATTTCATTGGCCTGCAGTGCTACTTTCGGCTTGAGCACATTCGTCTTGCCGTCCTGACCGACGAACTCGATCCGCACATCGGTCGCCGCAGTCGTGGTCATGGACTTTTCGTTAGACCGGAAATCACCACCCTTCATATGGCTGACATGCGTCTTGGAGTCGGGACTCCAGGCCCCCATCTTATGTGGATGCTTTCTGGTGTGGGCCTTCACAGAGAGCGGCGCACGGCGATCGGAATTGCCTTCACGCAGCACCGGGTTGACAGCGCTGCCTTTAACTTTGTCGTAACGGGTCTTGATGTCCTTTTCTTTATCGTCTTTCGGACTCTCAGGATAATCGGGAAGCATATAGCCCTGACTTCGCAATTCCTTAACAGCCTCCTGGATCTGAGGAAGCGACGCGCTGATGTTCGGGAGCTTGATGATATTGGCTTCCGGCGTCTTGGCCAGCTCGCCCAATTCTGACAAGGCATCCGCCTGCTTCTGCTGCGGCGTCAGGTAATCGGGAAATACCGCGAGGATGCGTCCGGCCAATGAGATATCGCGCAATTCAATGGCTACGCCGGCCGCCTTGCTGAAGGCGTTGATAATCGGAAGAAACGAATAGGTCGCCAGCATGGGCGCTTCATCGGTCTTCGTATAGATAATTTTGTCCGCTTTGGTCGTCATGGTGATTTATCTCCTAACTCCTTGTTAGTTCAGCGCGTTCAACGCTGAACCGGCCTTGAACCACGCAATTTGCGGTTCGGTAATGCTGTGGTTCGCCTGAATGGTGAGTGACGTACCATCCGCCTTATGGATGGTCACTTGCACCGGTTTGCCAGGAGCCAGACTGCTTAGCCCTGTCACGCTGATGCGATCCTGCTGTTCGATCTTCTCGTAATCCTTCGGGTCAGCGAAGGTCAACGCCAAGATCCCCTGCTTCTTCAAGTTGGTCTCATGAATACGGGCAAAGCTCTTCGTGATCACGCCGCGAACATTC
Source organism: Nitrospirales bacterium (assembly GCA_038200685.1). GTDB lineage: Bacteria > Nitrospirota > Nitrospiria > Nitrospirales > Nitrospiraceae > Palsa-1315. The sequence continues at coordinate 1,628 of JBBRRN010000097.1, read as the reverse complement.
AGGAATCGCGGCGACATCGCCGCATGCTCGCGGCTGCTGCCTTCTCCGTAATTCTCGTCGCCGACCACGATCGAACCGATGCCCTTCGCTTTGTACCGGCGGGCGATCTCGGCCATGGTCAGGCCCGTTTCACCCGTCAACACATCCGTCCCCTTGCCTGGCTCGGAGAAAAACGCATTATTGGCGCCCAAGAACATATTGTCGCTGATCTTGTCCAGATGGCCGCGGAACTTGAGCCAGGGACCTGCTGGAGAAATATGATCGGTGGTCGTCTTGCCCTTGGTCTTGATCAAGAGCGGGAGTTTCTCGAAATCCTTGCCGTCCCAACGTGGAAAGGGCTGCAAGAGTTGAAGTCGCTCGCTGGTCGGCGGAACCTCGACAGTCAAGCCCTCGCCACTAGCAGCTGGCGCAACAAATCCCTCTTCACCCTTCGCGAAACCCTTGGCTGGAAGCTCTTCACCCACCGGCGGTAGAAACTTGAACTCCTTGCCATCCGCCCCCTTGAGCGTCTGGTTCACAGGATCGAAGCCAAGGTCGCCTGTGATGGCGTAGGCAGTCACGACTTCCGGGCTCGCAAGGAACGACAAGGTTTCATTGATGCCATCGTTGCGGCCAGGGAAATTACGGTTGAAGGAACTGACGATCGAATCTGCTTTTCCCTTCACACCGTCGGCCCGCTTCCACTGCCCGATGCAAGGGCCGCAGGAGTTCGACAACACCATGCCGCCCAACTGTTCAAATGTCTCCAAGAACCCGTCGCGCTTCATCGTGTTGTAAATGCGCTCGGAGCCAGGCGACACGAGAAACGGGGCTTTCGCTTTGAGGCCGGCCTTCAATCCTTGCTGGGCAATGTGGGCCGAACGACTGATGTCTTCATAGGATGAATTGGTGCAGCTTCCAATGAGCGCCGCCTTGAGTTGGACTGGATAGCCTTTCTCTTTAGCTTCCGCCGCCATCTTGGAAATCGGCCTGGCGAGATCCGGCGTATGGGGTCCGACGACATGGGGTTCGAGCGTCGACAAATCGACTTCGACAATTTGGTCGTAGTATTTCTCAGGCGACTGTAAGACCTCAGGGTCCGATACCAGCAATGATTTATTCGCGATCGCCAGATTGGCCAGATCAGCCCGATCCGTGATGTTCAGATAGGCGACCATCTTCTGGTCGAACGGAAACACCGAAGTCGTGGCGCCCAATTCCGCACCCATATTACAGATCGTCCCCTTCCCGGTCGCACTGATAGTCTCAGCTCCGGGACCAAAGTATTCGACGATCTTATTCGTCCCACCCTTCACCGTGAGCAAACCACAGAGATACAGAATCACGTCCTTCGGCGAGGCCCAGCCGCTCAATTTGCCGGTCAGACGGATGCCGATGAGTTTCGGGTGGAGGACCTCCCATGGCAGACCTGCCATTACTTCGCCCGCGTCTGCGCCGCCGACACCGATGGCTAATCCGCCGAGCCCACCACCATTCGGCGTGTGCGAGTCGGTGCCGATGATCAAGCTGCCGGGGAACGCATAGTTCTCCAACACGACCTGGTGGATAATTCCGGCTCCCGGCTTCCAGAAGCCAATGCCGTACTTCTTTGCCGCCGAGGCAAGGAAATTATAGACTTCCGCGTTTTC
>JBBRRN010000096.1:0-9850 GCA_038200685.1 Nitrospirales bacterium | reverse complement strand
GTGGGGATTGAGCTCGACATAGTTGCGCGATCCATCCCAACGATACATGGTATTCGTCAGCAGGTCCTGCACCTTGAAGGGATGATCCTTATCGAGCCACAACGAGCCGAGATCCAGATGGACCCAGCCGGAGTGGCTATGGTGCGGACTCAAATTGACGACAACCAAAATAACGTTGGACCCATCTGCCGTGCTCTTGCTATAGCAGATTAATTGCTCATGATCTGTGGCGTGGAAGTGCAGCCGCTCATTACTCTGAAGCGCAGGATTCTCCCGACGGATCCGGTTCACCAGGCCGATGAACTCTTTCAAACTATCGTCCCGCTCGATATTCCACTGTGTGATCTCGTACTTTTCAGAATTGAGATACTCCTCACTCCCCTCCTTCAGCGGACGGTTCTCGCACAGTTCAAACGCGGGGCCATAGATCCCATAGCTCGCGCCTAACGTCGATGCCAAGACCAAACGAGCCATAAAGGCAGGACGGCCTCCGTGCTGAAGCTCTTCTGTCAAAATATCCGGCGTATTGGGCCAAAGATTGGGCCGGAAATATTCGTGAGCTTCGCTCTGAGTCAGTTCGGTGAAATACTCCGTAAGGTCAGCTTTCGAGCTACGCCAGGCGAAATAGGTATAGGACTGAGTAAAACCTAGCTTCGCCAACCGGTACATCACTTTGGGCCGCGTGAACGCTTCGGCCAGGAAGATGACATCTGGATAGTCCACTCGAATTTCGCGAATCAGCCATTCCCAAAATCCAAACGGCTTGGTATGTGGATTGTCCACGCGAAAGATACGCACCCCTTGCTCAATCCAATGGATCACGACGCGTTTCAATTCCCACCAGAGTGGCTCCCATTGGTCGGTGTCGAACTCTAAGGGAACGATGTCCTGATATTTCTTGGGTGGATTCTCCGCATATTGCACCGTCCCGTCCGATCTGATCTTAAACCACTCCCGATGTTGCGTGACGTACGGGTGGTCGGGAGAACACTGGAAGGCCAGATCCAGGGCGATTTCGATCCCAAACGATCTTGCCTTCTCCGAAAGCCTCCTGAAATCCTTCGCGGTTCCTAGTTGTGGATGAATCGCGTCATGCCCCCCGTCCGGTGAACCGATTCCCCATGGACTTCCTGGATCATCCTGCCCTGCAGCCGGTGAATTATTCTTACCCTTCCGATGCGTGACGCCGATGGGGTGGATGGGAGGCACATACAAGACGTCAAACCCCATGGATGCAATATATGGAAGGCGCGCTTCACAATCTTTGAACGTCCCATGCTCGCTCCCCTGAGAACATGAACGTGGGAACATCTCATACCAGGCGCTGAACCTGGCCTTCTCTCGCTCCACAACCACTCCGAGTTCTCTTTCATACTGCGTCGCGAAGCGTCGGTCAGGATACTTCGCCATTAAAACAGCCATGTTCGGATCCAATGCCTGTTCGATACGCCTTGGCTCTGCCTCATCTGATGACTTCAGTCTGTTTGCCCAGTCCTTCAGCGATTGCCCTTCCGCCCCCGAGGCGCGCTGACTCGCCACATCAATCAATCTGGCTCCCTGGCGTAGCTCGACAAGCACCTGTTGACCTGCGTCTACCTTCTTCATAAAACCCTGTCGCCACGTCTCAAAATGGTCGACCCAACCAGTCACGGTATACACATAGCGGCCAAGCTCGGTCGCCTGAAATGTTGCCTGCCATCGGTCATTCGTCAGACACGTCATCGGTGTCTCACGCCACTCCAGATCACCGTTTTGGCGAGACAGAAGTGCCACGCCCAAACAATCATGACCGTCTGCGAAGACATCCGCCTCGACCACGACATCTTCGCCTATCGTTCTTTTGATCGGATAGCGGCCTCCATCGACTTCAGGCGTCACTCTTTCAATCACGACTCGACGTCCTCCCTCCACTCCCTCCATCTCCCTTTCAATCCTGACTCCCATCACCTATGTCCCCGATAGACGACTTCGACGCCTGCAAGAGGCACCGCATCAACTCCATTAGCTCCCTGGCACAGCCTGCTCACAGGAATCGCCATCGCTGAGTCAAATACGGTTTCATGCTCTCAAATGTCTTACACAGTGCTTCGATGGCACGTTCAACATCCTCTGGTGGCCCATCCCTGGTCCTCAGGACAAGCGAGGCTGTTTGCCCGAGGTACAGAGGGGTCAGAGACTTGAGCAAGTGTTCGCGATGGAGCGCCTTCTCATGATAGGCCAGAGCGAAATCGTAAATGGTCTGGACCCATAACTCCTCAGGGAAACGGAACTCTTCCGCCTCGACTACGCCTAAGGCGAGGATTCCAGCCAGCGTCTCGGGCGCCAGAATGATCTCCCAGATAGGAAGAAGATCTCGTAACCCCTGTCGGAATCCTCTCACCATCCGTTCAACATTGATGACGCCGCCGACAGGTCCAGATTCATAGGGGAAACCAAATTGCGGGATCGGCACCGACCCCGCTCTGCCTTCCCACACGTCCTGATACGTTTCCATGAGATAGAACAGTCCCCCGACTGCTTGGGCAAGCACCACTGATAGTTCGACTCCGGTCAGCTTGACGTCTTGAATCCTGGGTCCCAAAAAACTTTGAGAGACTTCACATCCTTCGGCGACCGCAACGGTGGTCAACCAGCTATCGATCCCATACCGTGCTCCCACTCCTTCCCATACATTCTTCTTCAAGTAGAGGCTCGTAAGCTTTCCGGAGAAGCCATAGGCGCCGCCGCTCTGATAACGGATCTGTTTCCCGTAGAGCGCCCGATTGAGAGGATATATGATGCAGTTCGTCAAACTGCCCTCATATCTCGCCCGACGAAAGAACGGGGCGACATAATCGACGCCCTTTTCAAGGATAGGGTGAAGCAAGACATCCATCCAATCGGACGTAAAGGAGCGAAGATTGGCATCGATTACGACGCAGGCTTTTGCCTGCAACGCTTCCGCGATCGTGAAAAACGCTTGAAATGCATGCTCGCGACCGGGCACCCCTGACTCAGACAGCACCTGGAGGGAGATCGGACCAGGAAACACACCACCTTCCAAATGCTGGATACACACCGTCGAAAGATCAGACCCTATCGTGCGTGTGATAGTTTCCGGTGTGCCGTCTTGTGAGCCGGCATCCGCATTCACCACGATAACAGACGCCTGGGGGCACACCTTGGCGATACCCGCTTTGACAGCATTCACCAGCGCCCCCACCGTCGCAGCATTATTGAACGTGGGGATTCCCACCAGCACTTCGATCGTTTCGATGTCTCCTACTTGCTGGCGAACCTGGCTCAACACCGTCTTGGGTATCGTCATCGCGGCTCAATATCCACGCCGGCACGCTGTGAACCTGACAGTCGCCGTCTCGCCATCACTGCGTATATATCTTCAAAAGCGTCAAATAATCTGCTAGGTGTCGCGTGATGAGAAAGTTTCGTCGCACATGCTCTCGGGCGGCGCCTCCCATACGCTGACTCAATCCTGGATTTTTAAGAAGATGCCTGACCCTGAATGCAGCCCCTTCTATAGAATGTACGATATAGCCGGTCACACCATCGATAATCTGATCTGCAATCCCCCCGGCCGTTCCACCGACAACCGGCTTGCCTTTCCACATCGCCTCTGACACCGCCAAACCGAACCCCTCTTTAATGGATTTTTGAAGGACAATCGTCGCGCCACGCTGAAGCGCATTGATCTCTCTATCTGCTTCAGGAGGCAACTGCAACACATGAATATCGGCGTCGGATCCCGCAGCTGTTTGTACATCGGCCAGCACCGCTTCTCCTTCCGGATCATTCGCCACGCCTCCGCCGGCCAAAATCAGGCGGCAATCGTAATGTTTCTTGACCATCTTGTAGGTCGCGACCGCTCCGACCGGGTCCTTAAACCGATCGAAGCGCGCCACCTGCAACAGAATCGGCTTGTCTCTGGGAATCCCAAGACGGTCCAGCGTTTGGGATACTTCTGCTCGTGACAACTCCCGGTTTTTTTCGCTCAACGGATCAATCGAGGGGTAGATCAGAAATTTGGGAATCGGAAGCCGCTGAGCAAATCCGGTAACAGAAAAAATGGCGGCGTCATAGCGGACAACAAAGTGGCGAAGGAAGCTCCAGGCGCGGCGCTGAGGCTGCGAAAGGTCCAGGTAGCAACGCCAGATCCATTTCCCACCCTTACGGTGTTCGATCAGCGCAGCCGGCCCAGGATCATGGACCATCACGAGGTCGGCATCGAGATTGAGCACTTGGGCATTTTGCCGATTGATCTTGAGATAAACTTGGGACATCTGCTCGGTAAAGACCTGCTCCTGACCTTGCAGCGCGTTGCTGATCCGCTTGCTGACGTCAAAAAACTCCTGGTCGCCAGCAAGGACTTCCCAACGGGCATCGACTCCCAACGATGTCAACATCGGCACAAGACGACGTAAGACCTCCGCCATACCGCCCCCGTATCGGACGGCATTGACCTGCAAAAAGCTTCGCCCTTTAACCAAATCACTCAGCCGATACAGGAAATCGACCGTCCCCTTCGTCGCGCTATCCCGATAATCATCCAACTCCAGTCGCATAGCTTTCGCTTCGCTCCCAATCATGCACCCATTAAATCACACTTCCTTCGATTCCATAGGCGGTTTCCTCAGAAGGCGCCTGACGCAACTTGAACCAGTAATACCCATACGGCGCAAGGCTCAACATATAGGGTCTATCGCCGATCGATGGAAACCGCGTCTCGCCGAATAATTCGACCGGCACAGCTCCAGCGAACTTTACGAGATCCAACTCCACCGCTTGCGCAGATCCGCCCAGGTTTTGGACCATGAGGAGTGTCTCATCCCGGTACTGCCGGAGATACACCAACACCTTGTCGTTTCGCGGACGGAGAAACTCGATCGTGCCTCGCCCGAATGCCGGATGCTTTTTACGGATGGCGATCATGCTTTTCATCCAGTGCGCCAGGGAATACGGCGTTTGGAGCTGGGCTTCTACGTTGGTCGCTTGATATCCGTAAATTGAATCGGTGATGACGGGAAGATACAATTTCGAGGGATCGGCCTTGGAAAACCCCGCATTCCGGTCAACGTTCCACTGCATCGGTGTGCGCACACCGTTACGATCCCCCAAATGCACGTTATCTCCCATCCCGATCTCGTCCCCATAATAAATGATAGGGCTGCCAGGTAGGGTAAACACGAGGCTATTCAGGAGCTCGATTTTGCGCCGGTCATTTTCAAGCAAGGGAGCGAGACGACGCGCGATGCCGATATTGCGCCGCATCTGGGGATCCCGAGCATAGGCATAGTACATGTAGTCCCGTTCCTCACCGGAACACATCTCTAACGTCAGTTCATCGTGGTTGCGCAGGAACAAACACCACTGACACTCATCGGGAATGGCCGGCGTGTGAGTGAACATGTCGACGATAGGATGCCAATCCTCGCTTCGAACACCCATGAATAGCCTTGGCATCAACGGAAAATGAAAAGCCATGTGACATTCATTGTTATCACCGAAATAGGGACGGACATCGGCCGGCCATTGATTCGCTTCTGCCAGCAGAATGCGCCCTTGGTAGCGCTCATCGATCCACTTTCGAAGATCCTTCAAATACTCGTGTGTCTCCGGCAGGTTCTCGCATATCGTGCCCTCACGCTCAATCAAATACGGTACGGCATCACACCGGAACCCATCCAGTCCCTGATCCAGCCAAAAGGCCATGACCTCCAACATAGCCTTGCGCAGTTCAGGATTGTCATAGTTGAGGTCCGGCTGGTGGCTGAAAAACCGATGCCAATAGTATTGCTTTGCGACGGGATCCCAGGTCCAATTAGACCGTTCTGTATCAATAAAAATGATTCGGGCCTTTCCATACTTTTTCTCACTATCGCTCCAGACATAAAAGCTGCGCAGGGGCGACTCGGGAAACCGTCTTGCCTCTTGAAACCAAGGATGCTGATCGGACGTGTGGTTGAGTACAAGATCTGCGATGACACGAATCCCCCGCCTATGGGCTTCCTGTAGAAAGGTTCGGAGGTCATCGAGTGAGCCGTAATCCGGAAACACGCCGCGATAGTCCGAGACATCGTAGCCATCATCGCGCAAGGGAGAAGGGAAAAATGGTAAGAGCCAAAGGCAGGTGACCCCTAGCCACTCAAGATAATCAAGCTTCTGAATTAGGCCGCGGAAATCTCCAATCCCATCGTCATTGCTGTCGCAAAACGCTTTCACGTGCAGCTCGTAAAACACGGCATCTTTAAACCACAGCGGGTCGACGTTAGTCACAGCAAATATCCTCGTCTCTACGAGTCGGAATTCTTCGCGAGAAACTCATCACACACTGTTAAGAGCGCCGATCTGTGCCGCTCAAGACTTCCTCGATACGGATTGATGGCGCGAAACTTCCCGGCCAACTCCGGCATGTGCAGCTGCCCCTCGATCCAGGATGAAAAATCGCTCTCCTGCTTACCAAGACGATGACGGGCTTCAAACATATGATAGTAGATCGCGCTCGCATCCACCTCTGATAACGCGTTGCGAAATTCTTGTAATGTCCATGCCTCCAGACCCGTAGAAACCTCCAAGATTCTGGACTGGTTGAAACTGAACGGCTTCCCGAAGATCACCCGAGGCACAATCGGTGTGCGCGACAAGTGATCGTCGATGACTGAAATAAGCTCTTCTCTCAATAGCTCAAGCCCTTGAAATTCGAACGGGTCAATGACGGCAAGCCGTTCGCCGAGGACATGATCGCGAACCTCCATCGCCACCCACTGGGCAAAGTCGTTTGGATACAGCTGTTCGACATGACTATGTCGTAATAAATAGGTATGCGTATGATAGTGGATGGAGTCGAGCGGGACCTCTTCGAGCAATTCTACCAACCGCTTTTCATCCTCCGCTTCCTTCCCTAGACTCTCTCGCAGCTCGCTTGACCCGGTGAAACAAAATGGCGTGTCAGCTTTGCGCACGTCTCTCTTCCCTGCTGTTCCAATCACAACCACAGTTGTATGCTCTTCAGCTCGCCATCCTACCATCCAACCGGTAACTATGGGAGGTTTTTGGCTGGTCGCTTCAAATTTGAACTGCCTCAGTAAATGATGACGCAGTGATGTGTAGATCCAGAGGCCTACCGATATTGAGACCTATCCTGAGGCATGTGCCAAGCGACGGATGATGATATGTAACATACGGGTAGGCTTACCCAGTCGACGACGACAAGATGCCGACGGAGTCGGCAACATAATCTGCTGTCATCCTCCCCACATCATGGATTCGAAACTGAGCAGGTGAGGGCTGGCCGTTGACGTGTTTAGCCATGCGCCTGCCACGTCGAACAAGGTGGATCTTGTTGGCATGGCATCGATCAGGGGGGCAGATAATTTGCCGATGCTCACGTCATCCGCTCAAGTAGTGCGACTGGACAGGAGCCCATGATCTCAGCCAACCGGAGGCTCTGTTTGCCTTCAGTCTCGGTCGAAGAAAGTATTTCTCCAGTTAAGAGGTTCTGATAACAGGACGCCGCTCTCCAGGAAGGCACGATCACCCATGTGTCCTCCCATAAGCTTGGATCGAATGGAAATGTTTCAGTCTCTTGGCACAGTCCTTTGACCAAAACCGGAACGATCGCGACGACGGCCCGATCCTCATATATTCTGGCAAACGCGCATACATGCTTCTTCTTCGTTCCTTCGACCTTGAGCGGAACATATTCTCCGCTTAAAAACAACGACGCATGCGCACGACGATAATGGAGGCCGACCATCGTGAGGTATAGCTTAATCCGCCCGTCTGAGACCGTCGCAAGCAATCCCTGAACGAACTGACGCTGATCCGATCCTTGTATTCCACGAACGGACTGTAAATCAGCCAATACATCGGTCCGCCTCACATAGTCGACGGGACGACGGTTGTCCGGATCGACCAGGCTGAAATCCCACAGTTCAGTGCCCTGGTAAAAATCTGGGATGCCGGGCGCTGCAATTTTCAGGAGCACCTGCGAGAGTGAGTTATAGACACCATGACGCGCGATCTCTTGTTGAAAGGGAAGGAAATCCGCCAAGAACGGATTAGGCGAAGAACGCACGAGAATACGTTCAATGAAATCACGCACAGCGTGATCATACGCGTGGTTTGGATTGACCCAGCTCGTATGGATCTTGGCCTCTTTCAAGGCTTTTGCCATATAGGCCTGGATTCTGTCACTGAAGGTCTTGTACTCGTCATCGTCCAGCGCATGAAACGGCCAGGCACCGATCAGTGTTTGATAGAGTAAGTATTCCTCGTTGCGGTCAGGAGCAAGTGTTCCGTCCACTTCAGTTTTGCATCCTTTGTTGAGTTGGCTCCACCGTAGAATGCGGGTTTTCCATCCTTGCGGGATCTCTGAAAGAACATTAATCCTGGCTCGTACATCTTCGCTACGTTTCGTGTCATGGGTCGAAGTGGCGCAGATGCTTGCCGGCCAATGGGCCCGACGCTGACGCATACGTTCGTGGAAGGTGTGAATGGAAAGCCCAAACTGCAACGGATCGCCGCCGACCTCATTCAGTGACGCGAGCCGATTATACACGTAAAAAGCCGTGTCTTCGGCCCCCTTCGCCATGACCGAGCCTGTGATCTGCTGAAATTTCATCGCGAACCTGAGCTGATCTCGGCGCTCCCGTTCGTGATGATAACTGGCCTGCTTGAGCAGAATATCCTGGACAAAGTCGAAGACAAGACCGCTTAACGCAGGATTTTTGCGCTTGGCCATGGAGACTGCCAGCCGGATGTAGGACCGATCCTTATCCGACACCGGTTTTTCGCCCGGTGTCACATATGTCCGGTAGACAGGAAAACACGCGATAATTTCGCGAATGGCGTGAATCAGACTGTTCAACGTAAAGTCCCTGAACCGTCGATTCATTTCGGAGAGATGGTTAAGCTGGTACCCCAGCACGTTGATCTCGCTCGACATGGACGCTCGCATAATCAGCTGTTTACTTTCATAGACGCGGGCTTCAAAGGAAACGCTGTTGCCGATAAAACGGGCATACAGCCGATTAAAAGCCTGTTCATGCGAGCCGTCCACGAATAACCCGTTGACGAGGGTGAGGAAGTCGTATCCTGTCGTACCATAGACAGGCCATCGAACAGGCAGCGTCTCATCCCTGGTAAGAATTTTTTCAACGACAAGAAAGAGCGACCGCTCAGCCTCCTCCGCGCGAGGCGCAAGGTCAGCTTTCGCCCAAGTCTGTAATTGCCCGAGGTAAGTACTGGGATCGTACAAGCCGTCGACATGGTCGATGCGCAATCCGCTGACCGCTCCATGCTTTAATAACTGAAGAATGAGCTGGTGAGAGGAGAGGAACACCGCAGGATCTTCCATACGAACGGCGGCGAGTTCATTGACGTCGAAGAAACGCCGGTAGTTGATTTCTTCTGAGGCAACCCGCCAATAGGCCAGTCGGTATACTTGATGGCTCAGGAGTTGATCCAGCAGATCAAAGCTTTTCGGGTCTCCCTTCGTGCCGTTATAGATGGCGACATTCTCTAGGACAAACGTCTTCACTGTGTGGTTCTCGCCCATGATCTGTAAGAGCCGCCGCCTGATAATCTCCTTCTCTCGATAACGCTCCGCAACCTGGGCAGGCCCCGCCTCATTGCGATCAGGCAGGTGTCGAAGAGCGGTCAGGATACTCTGCAACTCCTGCACATGCAGATCATCTGACTGCGTACGGCTGATCAACTCATCCAACCGAAGGGCGAGGATCATCGCTGAGTGCTTTGGATCAACAGGAAGCTGGTGATCGAAGTAACGAAAGAAGAACCGTCCTTCGTGGTATTCCAGAATAATCTCCTGGTTCTCCACGACAGTTCCGTACTG
>JBBRRN010000095.1:0-9887 GCA_038200685.1 Nitrospirales bacterium | reverse complement strand
TGACGCCTTCTCTTCTTTCAAGATCGTGATCGTGTCTTCCTGCGCCTCTCGCGTGTGAATGATCACCGGAAGTTTCAATTCGCGTGCGAGTTGGATCTGTTGACGGAATCGCTCGCGCTGTTCCTTTGGCGACGAATGATTGTAGTGGTAATCGAGACCGATCTCGCCATAGGCGACAACCTTAGCGTTCTGTGCCAGCCGGCGGAATTCGTCGTACCAGCTATCGAGGATATGTTTCACTTCATGCGGATGGACGCCGATGGAGGCATAGATGAACGGGTGTTGCTCCGCCAGTACGACCGCTGCCTGGCTGGTCGCCAGATCGCAGCCGATGGTCACGAAGGCTTCGACCCCGGCTTCTCTGGCACGCGCGATCATGGCCTCTCGGTCATCGTTGTAGCGGGCGTCATCCAGATGCGTGTGGGTGTCTATAAGCATCGTGAGGCACATGCTAACATGGACCTCAGCTCGTGAGAAAGCACTGGTGCTTGAATTCCTATGGGCAGCATTGCGAGATGAGCGGTGGGGCAGAGGGGGGTACATGTATTGGCCGAGGCATGTATTGATATTAATCATCAAAGTCATTAATTAGCTGATGTCGCCCAGTACATAAGGCATTCGGCAAGAGGCCAGAGTACTTCAAGTCCAGAGCCCAAGGTCGCCGGTCGGCGACCCTGGGCTTTTATATTTCATCACGGATGTGAGCAGTTTCTTGCGCAACTATCGGATCGCTGCCATTCCTGAACGGAATATGGGCCGTCCTCAGGCGGATGAGGCACTGAGATCGCAGTTGCGCACTTGGCAAAATTCGGCGATTGAGTGCCCCGGAGCCCGTCTGGTTGATTGCGCTCTTTCAAAAGCTCGTTTGTATGCTGGCCATTCAGTAGCATCTCGGTTGCATGTCGAGGAAGTGGGACCATGGATTCGAACTGACCAGGCTTCTGGGGTGGAGTATTTCTGCTCTTATCCATACCGTCATATTGGCGATGGTCGTTCTCAGCAACCTATATATGACTTCCCTGCGGGCGATTCCTCAGAAGGAACCGTTTCGTTGGGATGTCTCGTTCATGGCCGCCCCAGAGTTGAAGCGATGGTAGCTGACGGTATCGAATCCCAAAAAACTGATGTCATCGCAGAGAGTGGTCCCGGCGCAGTTGCGCATAGACTTCCAGGGCGTGGCGAAGTTCAGAAATTTTCTCGGGCGCGTATTCAAGCGATAGGCGATGGCGTTCAACTCGCGTTGCGTGTACCCCGAGAAGTCCGTGCCCTTCGGCAAGTACTGGCGCAGCAACCCGTTGGGGTTCTCATTGGTGCCGCGCTGCCACGGGCTGTACGGATCGGCAAAGAACACTCGGATGTTGAGCCGCTCCGCCGTGAAGTTTCGAGGCTTGCAAGGAGCCATCAAATATGATATCGTTTCTCAATATCACATAGTGCTCCGCTGATCCAGGCGGCAGCATGTAGCGGTTGAGGCCAGAGTCATTCAGGACGGAGCCCAAGGTCATCGCGAGAGGCCTTGGGCTTTTTTATTGGCTGCATGGGCAGTGAGATCATTCAAGGAGGCTCAGCGGATGTATATCTGTCTGTGTAAAGGAATCACGGTGGATGAGTTTTCTGAAATCGTGGCACGGCATCGGGGCTGTTCCCAGGCGGTGAAATCGGTCATGGGGCTGGACGAGTCTTGTTGTGGCCGATGCGAGATGAAATTGTAATCAATGATTCATCACGTTTCAGAATGTCTGCTGAACGATTGAAGAAGGAGCTGAAGATGACTCATCAAGTAAAAGGGCGGGTGATGAATGGATCATGCCGGAAGTGCGGTGGTTTCCTAATCGTGGAGCAAGTACTGGATTATCACAGCCCAACGCCCGGGATGAAATGTATTAACTGTGGGTGGTACCGCTTGGATGTTCAGCTGTCTCTCGGCCCGGCACGCGGTGTGAGGAATCGAGGCACGCACAAGTGAACCCTTCAAACAAAGGAGAAACGCGATGAAACGCAACGGAATGCACGCATTGGACTTTCATGGTCCTGCGTTGGTCGAGGGCCACCTCACGTATCTTCGTGGCACGCGATACGTGAATAGGGTCGTGGCGCTCTGTTTTTTGCCCTACGTCGGCCTTCTATCGGCCGACGAGATCGACCGGCATGCTGCGTAATTTAAAGAGGTTGGCTCGACGCTCCTGATCGTCAGTTCAGGCGTACGCCCTCTGGATCGATTGTGGATTGGGCAGCCGGTCAAGCCGAACACGCCGGTTCTGGCGGATCTATGTGGCCGGCTCCATCGGTCATTCGGCGTGGCTGCAGTGGAGCGGTCGGCACGCTGCCATACGTTCATGATCGACCGGAAGGGGATACTCCGATTACGTGTCACGCATGATTTTGTCGATAGGGATCTTGAGACGCTTCGTAAGATTGTTGGATTGACCGACATCCAGAGGGCCAACGCCGAGCCCGATCACGAGGCGGCTACGGACAAGGCGGAGTATGTGCCCGTGTAATTCGAGTCTGTTGGGAGCCGAATCTATTGAATCAAGGAGACGTGAATCATGGAAAATGTTCTATCCAGTGACCTGCAATCAAAGGTGGCGTTCTGCGGATGTGGGAAGCTCCACTTTACCTATGGCCCTCTGACGCTACATTTCGACAGAGTCGAGTTTCTGGCGTTCGCGGACTCGGTTGGCCGACTTGGAGCACTCGTCAGGCAAGCAGCGAAAGATTCGACCGTCTTACCCGGTCACGTTTCCAACGCCAGCGTTTGCCATTAGGTGAGAAGCTGGGTCATGAAACTCCGTCACTGTCCGAGCTGTCAGTGCCACAGCCGATTCCAAAATGGAGTCTTCTGGACTTGTGAGTGTTGCCGGTATGCGGTCACGACGTTAGATATATGTGGTGCATTAATCCGAATCATGGGGAGGCATAAGCCATGACGAAGCTAGTGTGTAAGAAGTGCGGTCAATCAAGATATGTGAAGAGCGGTATCATACGGGGCCACCAGAGATATCTGTGCCAGGACTGTGGCTGTCATTTCACGGCGACGGCGGTGCGGGGCAAGCCGCCCGCGATGAAGGCGCTGGCAGTGTTGCTCTACGCGATGGGCAACGTCAGCCATGAAATGATCACACAGCTGTTAGGCCTCAGCCCCATCGATGTGTCCAAGTGAATACGCAAGAAGGTAGAAAAACTGCCGAAGCCGTCTGTAAGAGCCTCGAATGAGCCGGTACACATCAATGACCTACGCACTTTGTCGATGGGAGGAAAGCAAGGTTTGGGTCTGGAGAGCCTTCAATTCTGTGGCAAGGTGAACCATGGCCTGGGAGCTGGGTGGCTGTGACGATGCGTCCTGCCAAAGGCATCTCGGTAGAGACTGGATCAAAGGAGATCTCTTCCGAGCGGATGACTGGAAGGGCTTCCGATTCCTCATTTCCGCATGTCGTGAGTGAGGTGTCGCAATAACGTTGAGTCGAAGGGAACCGATCATGAGGAGCAGCCGGTCTCAAGACGATGACGATTTGGGAGTGCTCATCAGCCTGGCCATCGCAGTTGGAATGCTGATTGGGGCTGTAGCTGCGATGTGGCTATGGGGCGCGATGTTGGAAAGTATGGAAGCAGTCATGTCTCTCCATGCCAACGAGTTGCCGTATCGATCGTCAGCTCACGACGTGATACCTGAGACCATTGAAGAGCTTCGACAAGCCAAGTGACGGTGTCAGATTATCAACCGCTACGCTCAATGGATTGAAGGAATCTACGCCCTATGGGTAGCGTCGATCTCACTCAACTGTTCAATAGCTACACGCCGGATGTATGGCGCATTCTTGGCGAGTCGAGTGTCGTGTGACGCCGCAGCGGCAGACCTCACCCAAGAGACCTTGCTCAGGTTAGCCCGTGCCCATGATTCCGGCGCGATCGACAATCTTTGCACGTATCTATTCTGGACCGCGACGAACCTGGGACCAATCATCTCCTTGCGCGCATAAGGCGACCTCCTTTCTCAACCGATCCTGAAGAGACGTTGCTTGAGTTCGAGGTGCCTCAGCTATTACGAATACATCCCTGTAGCAGCCGCTCAGGGTGAGGGCTGAGGTTCGAAGGGATCTCAGTCGCCGCCTCATGGCCCGCTTCGAAAAGGTCGTGATGGCCTACGGTCCGTTGCGGAACAAGAACATTCAATGCTCGCGTGGAGATCTGCAGCAGAATCCGAATATCTCGATCAAAGGAACTGGATGGGGAAATCGGCTTTCATGTGTTTCCCAATCTAATTGCCGCGTCGGCTGTCGTTGGTGGTGAGTAAGAGTGAGTAGCGCCGAATGGCTCAACTATCCGGTGGGATTCCAGTCCGATATCGCGCCTCCGGCACTCCGGAGCCTTCACACGGAGTCACGTGGCAAAGGCTGAGATCAAGCCGAGGAGACTTGCTACGCGGTCTTTTCTACTGGCGCTTCCATGAAGAGCAGCGTGCGGTGCTGTGTACGACAGATCTAGGCTGGTTTTGCGGTAATCGATTCTGCAAGTTCACCCAACAACGATTCTGTTTCGTTCCAGCCGAGACAGGCATCGGTGATGGAAACGCCATGGGTTAGTGTTTTCCCCTGCTGCCAGGTCTGCTTGCCAGGATTGAGGTTGCTTTCGAGCATCAGTCCTACGATGGATTGGCGGCCGTCGCGGAATTGCTTGAGCACATCCCGTGCGACGAAGCTTTGGCGCCGATGATCTTTACCGGAGTTGTCGTGTGAACAGTCGATCATGATGGGACGAACGATGCCCTCGCTCGCTATAATGGCTTCCGCACGTGCCACATGTTCGGCTTCATAGTTGGTTTTTCCGCCACCGCCTCGCAGCACGATATGGCGATCAGGGTTACCCATGGTCTTGATGATGGAGGTGAGCCCATCGGCGTTGATGCCAAGAAAATGGTGAGGCTGCTTCGCGGCGACCATGGCATTCCAGGCTACTTCAAGATTGCCCTCTGTACCATTCTTGAAGCCGACCGGCATAGACAGCCCGCTGGCCATTTCCCGGTGCGGCTGGCTTTCGGTGGTACGGGCCCCTATGGCGACCCAACTCCAGAGATCGGCGATGTATTGGGGGGATACCGGATCCAAGGCTTCAGCCGCGCAGGGGACCCCGCGCTTATTGATATTAAGAAGGATCGTCCGCGCAAGTTCCATTCCAGTTGCGATATCGCAGGTGCCATCCAAGTGGGGATCGTTGATGAGCCCCTTCCACCCAACTGTAGTGCGGGGTTTTTCAAAGTAGGTGCGCATGACGATCAGCAACTGGTCGCGTAGCGCATCCGCTACTGGCTTCAATCGGTCGGCATACTCGTAGGCGGCCTCAGGATCATGGATCGAACAGGGGCCGACGATCACTAGCAGGCGCTCACGGTCCTGGCCGTGTAGAATGCGGCGAATGGCATCTCTGGTTTCAACGACGAGCGCGGCGGCTTGGTCGGTAATCGGCAGTGTTGACTTGATCGTTCGCGGCGAGGGCAGCGGCTTGATGTCAATGATGTGCTGGTTATCGAGTGGTCGCTGCATGGTTCTGCCTTTTCACTGGGGATCGATTTTTATTATTATCGTGTAGCCGGACAGGGGCGATACGTATTTGGACTTGTTAAATATAACGGATATACAAGGAAATAGCCACCGGAGGAGGCGCCTCGGGCTTGAGGCGATCGAAAAGGTGGAGTGCGTCCATTGTTTGACAACCCGTGAATTCCTATGCTACTTAGCTCGCCCTCAATGACTCTGCACGCTTCTATACGATATCTGCCCTGCGTTCTTCGAGGCACTGTGGCGCTCGGCCTTGTTCTACTGCTGCTTTCCTTTGCGCCGTTTGCCGTGGCGCAGGATGTCCATCACGAGTTGGCGGCGGCCGACCACGATGGGCACGAGCATTCCGATACCGATCTCTGCCAGTGGGTCCAGCATCACACCGCCGGCTCTCTCGATATCGGCGCTCCTCTCCTCACGGCACAGGGATTCGTCGATCTGCTGGAACTTCCAGCGGACTCCGTTCTGCTGTCCTTCGAACTCTCCACGCCTGGTCCTTCTCGCGCTCCCCCCTGTATCTAGTCACGTCATCTCGATTCTCGCCATTCTGGCAGGGTCATTGTTGGACGACCTGCTGCTGTGGCGTCTTTTAAACACGTGATTGGAGGGGGACTTCATGCGATCCATTATATGGAGCCATCTTATTGTTCATTCGATATGTCTCTGTGTCGTATGTCTGAGTGTTCTTCCTCAAGCTCGTGCCGTTGCGGCCGAGCCCATTCGCATTGCGGGTTCGGTCCAGAATCAGGATCTTCGCCGAGTGGGGCAGGTGATTGTGGAGGTGAAGAATCAAGAAGGGACGTTGGTGACGACCGGTGTCTCGAACGATGCCGGCGAGTTCAGCATTCCAGTCCCTGCCGATGAAACCTATTCCGTCAGTGCCGTGCAAGATACCTATCGAAGCGAATATATCGTGCTGAAGATCGGGGCCGAGGATCCCACCCCCATCAGCTTGACCCTGTCCAAGACCAAAGAGATCGCGCTCGAAGTGCGGTCGCCTCTGGCGCCGATTCAATATAAAGCCTCGAGTGAGACCTATTCGATCAGTCGAAAGGAGATCGAAGAATTGCCGCGCGGCAACAATGTCGAGTTGCAGGATGTGTTGGTCACGATTCCGGGTGCCGCCTATGGGTCTCTCAAGCAAGTGCATATTCGGCAGGAGCATGCGAACCTTCAGCTCCGGATTGACGGTGTGCCGATTCCGGATACCGTGTCATCCACTTTTTCTGATGTGCTCTCGCCGCGGGCATGGGAGCGGGCAGATATCATTCTGGGCGGGATGGAGGCGCAGTATGGAAATAGAACGGCCGCGGTGTTGGACATCACGACCAAGAGCGGTACCAAGCCAGGGTTCGGGTCCGTCCAAATGCTCGGTGGGTCGAACCGGACGCTCAATCCGTCGTTCGAATACGGGGGCACGATCGGCGAGAAGTTCCGGTTCTATGTGCTGAATAGCCATACGGCGACGAATCGCGGTATCGAGCCGCCGACGCTCGGGCATTCGATTTTTCACGGGCAAAGCGAGCGGAATCAGACGTTCATTCGCGGCGACTATCAGCTCGACAATTCGAACAACTTCTCGTGGGTATTCTTGAATTCCGTGGCCAAGTATCAGATTCCGACGTTGCCGGGCCAAGAACTCGATCCCAGCGGGACGGTGTTGCCTCTGCTTCAGGCGAGCCGCCCCGGATTCACCCCGGTGGCGTCTCAGGCCATCGACGAAAACCAAAAGGAACATAACCAATACGGGCACATGGTCTGGCGGCACGACGTGAATAGCAGTAATTTTTTCAGTCTATCAGGATATGTTCGCCAAACGCGGGCCACGTTTCGGACGGACCCATTTAATCTACTCGCCTACACGGCGGACCCGGCTGAGCCGTTCTCTGCGGCCAGCCAGGATCGGAACGCCTATTCGGGTGGAGTCCGAATGGATCACACCTATATTCCCAACAAGGAGCATGTGATTAAAGCCGGATTCCAGGTCGATCGGACGCAGGCTGTGAACAAAACGAGACTATTCACATTCGCGGATGACGGAGCGGGTAATCCGACGGGGAATGTGTTGGGGCTAAATGCGGATAATCGGTTGGTCGGCTACCGACAAGAATTCTGGATTCAGGATCAGTGGAGCCCCAATGATCGGTGGACGTTCAACCTTGGTGTGAGGGCCGATGTGGTGCAGTATCAGCGCGATGAGGCGCAGATCAGCCCGCGGGTCGGGATCACCTACAAGGCTGATCCGTCGAATGTCTTCCATGTCTTTTATGGGCGGCAGTTTACGCCGCCGAATCTCGAAGCCATTTCCTTTGCGAAACTCAATACTGGTGGAACAAAGGCAGCGCCGGAAGATACGACGAATAATACGGTTCGTGCTGAACGCGCCCATTACTTTGAGGTGGGCAGCTACCATGCGCTGACCAGTTGGGCGACTGTTCAACTGACCGGATATTACAAGCTTGCCAACTATTTGGCTGATGCGGGGCAGTTCGGGACGACCCCCTTGTTGAATTACTTCGCGTTTGAACGAGGGTGGACGAGAGGCATAGATGGAGCGCTGAAACTCCAGATCACGGACAACGTGACGGCGCGCGGCAATGTGGCATGGGGGCAGTGTAAGGGATACGGGCTCCAATCCGGCCATATTTTGCTCGAAGCGGCGGAAATTGCCGACATCAACTCGAAAGGCGGGGTACATTGCGATCACCAGCAGACCTTGACGAGTTCCGCGATCGTCGCCTATCGGTTTTTGGAGCGGACCACACTCACAGGCCAGACGTTGTTTGCGTCTGGGCTGCGTACGGCGGAAGAGGGAGGCAAAACCAATTCCACCCATAGTCCCTCGTACACGATTTATAATATGTCTCTCACGCACGTCATTCCGTTGCCGTGGGACAATCAGAAGCTTCTGTTAGGGTTTGACGTGGTGAATCTGCTTGATCAGAAATATTTTATCAATCGGGGGGAGGGAAGTATCGGGCTCGGCGTGTCGCACGCCGGCATGCCGCGTTCATTTTTCTTCCGAGCACAGTGGTTCTTCTGATATAAACGCTGAAGTATGACGATGACATTCAAGAAGATCTTACGCGGAACAGGGTGTTTCGCAGCCTGTTCCGCTCTGTGTATTTGTCTTTGGCCGGCCTCCTCGTACGCGGTGGTCGGTGATGAGGCCACGCATGAGAGCGATCATCAGGAGGATGTCCTCGAGTTGCCGGAAGTCCATGTCCATGGCCTGCCGCTCAACAAAGATCAACAGCTTGGCCCGGTTCCCAGGGCCACACCCTGGCCGGCCATTCCGCCTGCCTTGGACGGTAAAGAACTCGACGATTGGATGAAAGCGCGTATGTTGGTCTCCAAAGATGCGACGGTAACGGTGGTGGTGTTGGAGCCGGCCAGGCATCGAGAACTCACCATCGCCGGTATGGCAGCCTTGAAGAAATGGACCTTCGATCCCCAATTAAAAGGCGACGAGCCGATCGATGGAGAGCTCACTGTGCGCATTCATTTCCGTTCGCGTTGATCGCAAGGCGGAGAGCTGACCGCTGATGGTAGAGACCATCCAGGTGACCAGCCAGACTATTTCCTGCTGTTTGACGGTTGGCGATTGACGAATGAGGGGTGACACTTTATCGTCATCCCCATGAGTGTGGACGAATCGCTCTTTCGCGCCATTAACGGGTTTGCCGGGCAGTCGGCCTGGTTAGATGAACTGGCGCTTAGTCTCTCCCGATCAAGCTTGCTGTGGGTTCCTGGTATCCTGCTGACCGGATATTGGCTGTGGATGTCTTGGCGGGAAGCGTTGGTGGCGGCCCCGGTGCTGGCTGCTTCTATCGGTCTGTTGGATTTTGTGGGAGCGCGGATCAAAGATGTTGCCGCTCGCCCGCGACCCTGTATGGCGCTGCCGGATATCCACCAGATCGAGTCCTGCGGCAAGACGTTCGGATTTCCCTCGAATCACGCGATTAACACCGCGACGGCTGCCGCATTTTTCCACGTGCTCTATCCACGGTCAGGTTGGGTGAGTTGGCCGTTGGTGGGACTGATCGGTCTGTCGCGTGTGTATATCGGAGCCCATTACGTCACGGATGTACTGGGTGGGTGGGTGATCGGTGGCTTGTTCGGAGCCGGAGTCGCCTGGCTGCTCTTGCGCTATTCTCGTATCCGCTCTTCAATAGCTAGCCCCACAAGCTAGCCCTCTAGACAACCCAACAGTTCTGCTAGGCAGCGGTCCTGGTCGTAGCCTCGCCCGATCAACACGATCGCGTGGCTCGGTTCGTCGAGCAATGTGATCGGTGTAATTGTGGCGTTGCCAGGCGGGGCGTATTGAAACTC
>JBBRRN010000094.1:0-9922 GCA_038200685.1 Nitrospirales bacterium | reverse complement strand
GAGCGACCGCTTATGATTGTGGACAATCTCGATCGGATCTTCCACGGTCACGATATGAACGGGATGGATGGAGTTTCGGTGGTCGATCATCGCTGCGAGGGTGGTGGATTTCCCGGAACCGGTGGCTCCGACCACCAGCACCAGCCCGCGCTTCGTCATGGCGATATCTTTGACGATCGGAGGCAAGCCTAGTTGCTCGACGGTCTGTATTTCGGCTTTGATATGCCGAAAGACCAAGCCGACGTTCCCTCGCTGCCGAAAAATATTGACACGGAAACGGCCGAGCTCCTTGTAGTAGAGGGCCAGGTTCATTTCCATTTTCTCCTCGAATTCCCCACGCTGCTGGCCGCGCATCAGCGCGAGCGCAAGGGCTTCGAGTTGTTCGTTGGTAAACGGCGGCGTGTCGGTTTGCTGTGTCGAACCATGGACGCGATAGGCGGGAGCTGAATCGACGGTGAGGTACAGGTCTGAGGCTTCTTGATCCACCATGACTTTCAAGAGACTGCGAACGTCCATCTCTACCCCCGCGTGTTCTGCCAGATATCTTAGGCCGCGCCGCTCATTGCGGATCCAAACAGATTGGGATTCATGCTGCGCGATTGAGCCTCACCCTTGGTGACAATTCCTCGGGTCACTAGATCGACCAACGACATGTCCATTGTTTGCATGCCGTCTTTCTGGCTGGCCTGCATGATGCCGGGAATTTGGTGCAACTTACCCTCGCGAATCAGATTTCTGACCGCGGTCGTGGCGACCATGATTTCGAGAGCGGCGACGCGCCCGCCTGTTTTTTTCTTCAGCAGGGTTTGTGTGATGACCGCTTCCAAGGCTTCGGCGATCTGTGTGCGAATCTGGGACTGTTGGTTTGGGGGAAAGGCGTCGATAATGCGGTCTATGGTTTTCGGCGCGCTGGAGGTGTGGAGTGTGCCAAACACCAAGTGGCCCGTTTCCGCAGCCGTTAACGCGAGCTGGATGGTTTCCAGGTCGCGCATTTCACCCACGAGGATGATGTCCGGGTCTTCGCGGAGCGCAGCCCTCAGCGCATTCGCAAAGGACAGGGTATGGACGCCCAGTTCCCGCTGATTGACGAGACACTTCTTCGACTTGTGGACGAATTCGACCGGATCTTCGATCGTGAGGATATGTCCTTCGAAGGTGTTGTTCAAATAGTCGACCATGGAGGCCAGCGTCGTCGATTTGCCCGATCCGGTTGGGCCGGTGACAAGGATCAATCCCTTTTCCCGATCGCAGACCTGTCGCACGATCGGAGGCATGCCGAGCTTTTCCATCGGAATGATCTGGGTGGGAATGTTTCGGAAGACGGCGCCCAGCCCACGGCTTTGGACAAAGACATTGACGCGGAATCGGGCGATGTCACCCAATTCAAAGGAAAAATCGCATTCGCGTTTTTCCTCAAAATTCTTCCGCTGGGTATCGCTCATCATGTCATAGATCAGCGAGTGTGTTTCTTCTGTGGTCAGGACAGGATGATCGAGTTTCTTTAGATCACCGTTCATCCGGATCATCGGTGGCTCGCCGGCGCTGATATGACAATCTGACGCGCCCTCCTTAGCCGTGAAGGTCAGGAGCTTCGAAATATCCATGTAAGGGGACTCCTCGATAAGAAAGACTAGTCAGCTGATGGCCTGTCGAGCGGCACGACTACTTGGGAGCATCATGCCACAGGGTGATGGGAAAGCAAGGAAATAGCCCTAACTCACATGATTCATGAAGCTTCTGCTGCAAGCGCGGATACGCGGCTGCGACGGGCAGTCTCGCCGTTCAGCCCCTCGACGTACTGCACGAGTACGCCTCAGGGCTTCACGTCTCCAAGTGCCCGTCTCGCTTCGCGTCTGCACGCGTTCGCAACGAACCTTCATGAATAATGCGGGCTAAGCGGCTGCGTGAATGATGCTTTGGTGGTTTAGTGCAGAGAGGTGAGAGATTCGATCAGATCAGTCTTGCCGATTCCCCCGCGCGTTGAAACGCGATGAGGGCCTGGTCGATATGGCTGGAGGTATGCTCGGAGGTCACCGTCACACGGATGCGGCTGGTGGTGTCCGGAACGGTCGGTGGCCGAATCGCCGGGGCATAGACGCCTTCTTTGAACAGGTGTTCGGCAAACGAGAGTGCCGTGTCGGCATTGCCGACGAGGATCGGCATGATCGGACTAGCACTGGGGGACAGAGTGAATCCCAACTGAGTCAATCCTGAGAACAACCGTTCACGGTTCGCCCACAATCGAGCGCGTCGCTCCGGCTCTCGTTGCAGAATGCGCAATGCTTCTGTGGCGGCAGCAGCCGAGCTCGATGGGGGCGCCGTCGTGAAGATAAAGGACCGGCTCGTGTTCATGAGGTAGTGGATCATTATCGAGGTCCCTGCGAGGTAGGCGCCACTACTGCCGAAGGCTTTCCCCAAGGTTCCCATGTGAAACGGGATTTGTGGCTCGATGCCGAAATGTTCGGCCGTCCCTCGTCCATGCGGTCCCATCACACCAGTGCCGTGGGCATCATCGATATAGAGTTCGGCCTCATAGTCCTGGGCTAACCGACTGAGTTCGGGCAACGGGGCAAGATCTCCGTCCATACTGAACAGGCCGTCGGTCACAATCAGCGTGCGTCGTGCCTGGCGTCTTTTGGCCAGAAGGGACCGCAGATGATCGGTATCGTTGTGGCGATAGATGCGAAAGTCGGCCGCGCTGAGACGGCAGCCGTCGATGAGGCTGGCATGGCACAAGCGGTCGGCCAAGATCAATCCGCCTTGTTCGACCAGCGCGGGGATGGTTCCAATGTTCGCAAGGTAACCGGAGCTAAACGTCAGAGCGGCTTCGGCGCCTTTGAACCGTGCTAGGGCCGACTCAAGCTCCTGATGCGGTGGCAACGAACCTGATATCAACCGAGAGGCTCCCGCGCCTGTGCCAAACCGTTGGGTCGCCTCGATGGCGGCCTGAATCACTTCCGGGTGCCGAGCCAGCCCCAAATAGTCGTTCGAGGCGAGGAGGAGGATCTGGCGCCCTTCAATTTCAACCACCGGACCGACACCCGAATGGAGCGTAGTCAAGCGCCTCGTAAGATGTCGCGAAGCCAGTTCGTTGAGTCGTTGTTCAAACATGTGTCGTGGTCTGGCTGTCGAGATGGAATATGGCGCGTGTTCTGAAATCCGACCGGCAGCCGCCTCATTGACAAAATCGTGAGATCCTGGGTAAGTATACGGTGCACACACAACTTAAGGAAACCGTCTCCGCCCTCTCCGACGATCCATCCATGAGCTATCGTATCAAGGTTCCTGCGAAAACTCTTTCGGTCGATGAAGCCCACCTATCGAGCTGGGTGGATCATACGCTCCATGGGTCACGGGATTATCGACGCCCTGTGCTGGTCGGCTTAGGCGTCGTGGTGCTTGCAGCCGCCGTGGTCGGTGGAGTGTTTTATGTCGACCGCCAGACGACGCAGAAAGCCCAGGACCTTGAGCAAGAGGCCATGCGTTTCTTGACCGCTCCTTCTGCCAGCGACCCTCAGAAGGCTGATCACGCGCGCAAGGAAGCGATCACAAGGTATCGGCAAATCGTCGATCAATATCCACGAACCGCTTCTGCGCCGCTTGCCTTGTACCATTTAGGAAATACGTTGGTCCAGGCCAATGAGTTAGGTCCGGCGATTGAGGCCTATCAGCGCTTTCTTTTGTTATATGGTTCCAATCCTTCAATGGCCGGGTTAGTGCAACAACGCATGGCCTACGTGCACTTGCACAAGGGAGATCGGGATCAGGCGGTGAAGGCGCTCACCGGCATTTTAGAGACTCCCGGTACGTTGAATCGGGATCAGGCGTTATTTGAGCTGGCTCGGCTGGAGGAATCTCAATCGCGGCCTGAGGCGGCGATGGCTCGCTATCAGGAGCTGATCAAAGCCTATCCGAACTCTCCCTTCACCAGCGAAGCGACGATTCGAACCAAGATCTTGGAGACCAAGAAATCGTTAGAGTCAACGCCTCCCTCGACGTCGACAGCTCCGACGAGCGCATCACCCCAGAAAATCCTTCCGGCTCCTCCGCCCTCAGCAAACAAGAAAAAATCCTAGCAGGCTGCTGAAAAAAATCCGTCAGCGTCGTTCTCGCCTCGCGCCCAAGAACCGTGAAACGTGAGGCGTGAAACGTGAAACGAAGGTCAGCCTCGGAGCTGTGGCCTTGCTTGGAAGAAGGTGTGTCACAGGGTGAAGATGCTGTCTTGGCAGACTCAGGGCGGGAAGGTGAAATAGTCGCCAGGGTTGGGCGGGTGAGAAGTCAGGACTTTTTGAACGGCTGTAGTCCGTTCTGTGGATCAGCGGAATGGAAAATTGAGCTTAGCGGC
Organism: Nitrospirales bacterium; assembly: GCA_038200685.1. Classification (GTDB taxonomy): domain Bacteria; phylum Nitrospirota; class Nitrospiria; order Nitrospirales; family Nitrospiraceae; genus Palsa-1315. The sequence goes on along the minus strand of JBBRRN010000094.1, from coordinate 5,577 downwards.
TGATGATCAGAAAGTCGCCCGGTCGAATCGTTGGACTGGAGAGGCTATTCTTCGTCTTCAGGGTCTTGAGGGAGATGCGAAACCGCTTGGATACTTTAGCGAGCGTATCGCCTATGCGGACTTTATACCAGTGAGAGGACCCGGCTGTGGCAAACTGAGCTTTGGCCGGAAGTGGGGGGAATTTGTGGGTCGGGATCTGGTCAAGTTCCTGCGCTACTTTTTCTTTTGTTCCCACCGGAACCTTCAGGTGGTAGGTCTCATCGCCGGGAGGAGTCGCGTCTCGCCGGAGCTCAGGGTTTAAGAGCCGGAGGTCTTCATAGGAAATGCGGGTGGCCTTGGCGATCGCGCGAAGATGGAGTGGCCGTGTGACGATCACTTCGTCGAATTGATGCGGTTCGGCAGATTCCTGACTAAAGCCATATCGATCCGGGTTTCTCGCGATAATCGTGGCGGCCATAAATCGTGGCACGTACTCCTTCGTCTCGCGACGAATCAATCGTGTCTTTGAAATTTCTGAAAAGCTTTCAGCCTTGGCCTTGTGAAGGGCTCGCATCACCTTGCCTTCTCCGGCATTGTAGGCGGCCATTGCGAGCGGCCAGGCGCCGAAGAGGTCGTAGAGATCGCGGAGGTAGCGTGCCGCAGCCACCGTTGACTTAATGGGGTCACGGCGTTCGTCGACATAGGTGTCGACACGGAGCCCATAGGCCTTGGCAGTGCCTTTCATGAATTGCCAGGGGCCGGTGGCTTTGGCTCGTGAATACGCGTAGGGGTTGAATCCGCTTTCCACCAAGGAGAGGTAGACCAGATCACTGGGAAGATGAAATTCCGAGAAAATCGTCTCGACAAGTGGCTGATAGCGACTGAGTCGCAGCAGCCATTGTCCGAAGCGATCGTGGATGGCCGTATTAAAGTAGCGGATGTGGGCCTGGACTGAAGGGTCCATGACAATTGGAACATTGTAGCTCGCATACTCCATCTGATCTGCGGGATTTCCTGACGGATCGTGTGTCTGCATCAGTTCAGCTGGAGGATTGAAGGCGTCTGAAAACCGCGCCGTTGCCGGAGAGTTTCCAGTTGGGTTTGGCTGTAAGAGGTCTTCAGCCCTTGGAACCGCGCTCGTAGTGGGTGCGGTCTGGCCGGCGGCCTCCGGTGGCGGACTGTCAGTATCAAGCGGGACAAGATTTGGGTCTGGGTCGTCTTCCAACGCGTCGTTTTCGTCTATCAGTGTAGGCGGATCAGTCCTGCCGGGCTCTGCTGGTGTGGCCGTCTGCGCAACGATAATGTGAGGGGCGATGAGGCTGAAGCACAAGCCGAGGAGGAGGGCTATCGGGAGGACGGTGTGTCCTGGCCTCAGAGGCCTCTTCGAAGTCCGGCGGCTATCAGTATGGTGTGAGAAGTGGGTCATGTTCTGTGAGGCTAGACTATCGATGGACTGTATTTGTGTCAAGGAATTGCCAAAGGAATGACGTTCCTCCGCTGGCGGCACAGAGGCAGCTGCTTCAGTCTGTGCGTACAGTTGTAAACAGAATTCATCTGGGATCGAATGCCTCATCAGTCTAAAAACACGTGTGTCTGTACGGTTCCTTGCCTTGACAGCTTTTAAGAGGCAATGGTATCGTCCCCCCTTCCCGCGTACGATCGTTCACGTGTTATCCGCTAGGAGGATCAGTCGATGCTGAAACGGTATTTGCTGGCTCCGGGTCCGACGCCTGTGCCCCCTGAAGTGCTGTTGGCCATGGCACGGCCGATGTTCCATCACCGCGCCCCCGAGTTCGACAAAGTGTTCGCTGAGGTCCGTGATGGACTCAAGTGGCTCTACCAAACGAAAAACAATGTGCTCATGCTGGCGGCCTCCGGAACCGGAGGCATGGAAGGTTCAGTATCTAACTTCCTCTCGCCCGGCGACAAGGCCCTCACTATTAACGGGGGGAAGTTTGGGGAGCGATGGACCAAGCTCTGCAAGACGTTCGGAGCTGATGTCACAGAAATCAAGGTGGAATGGGGGTATGCCGTCGATCCTCAAGCAGTGGCCGATGCGCTAAAAAAAGATCCGGGAATCAAAGCGGTGTATGTGCAAGCGAGTGAAACATCTACGGGTGTTGCGCACGACGTCAAGGCGCTTGCAGAGATCGTGAAGCCGTATAGCGAGACCATTCTTGTGGTGGATGCCATTACCGCGCTTGGCGTGTTCGACATCAAGACCGATGAGTGGGGGATTGATGTTGTGATTACCGGGTCGCAAAAGGCGCTGATGCTCCCACCGGGTCTTGCCTTTGTGAGTGTGAGCGATAAAGCCTGGCAGTTGGCGGAGAAAGCGAAGAACACGGCATTCTATTTCAATTTTAAGAAAGAGCACGAGAATCAGCAGAAGAATCAGACGGCCTATACACCGGCTGTGTCGCTCATTGTCGGCTTGCAGGAAGTGCTGAAGATGATGAAGGCGGAGGGGCTTGAGGAAGTGTTCGCTCGCCAAGCCAAGTTGGCAAAGGCCATGCGTGAAGGAATGCAGGGCGCAGGGCTCGAGCTGTTTCCAAAAGAATCACCGAGCGATGCGCTCACTGCTGTGTTGGCGCCGGAAGGCGTGGACGGACAAGCCATCTATAAGAATCTGCGCGTCCAATACGGCATGACAGCGGCCGGTGGACAAGACCATTTGAAGGGGAAGATCTTCAGGCTCTCACACATGGGATACATGGATCGCTTCGATATCATCATGGCCGTGGCAGCCGTTGAGATGGTGCTCAAAGGACTGGGCCACCCTGTGAAGCTTGGGAGCGGCGTAGCGAAGGCACAAGAAATTCTCATGGCGTAGGGGTTCCGTTTCAATCGCGTTACGATAGGGCGAACACAATGGGCATGAAAATTCTCATCAGCGATAGTTTGTCAAAGCAGGGTGTGGAGTTGTTGGAACGGGCTGGATTCACGGTGGTTGTGAAATCCAAGATGACGAAAGAGGAATTATTCAAGGAGATTAAGGACGCCGATGGACTGATCGTGCGGTCAGGGACCAAGGTAACGGAAGAACTGATTGCAGCAGCCGAGAAGCTGAAAGTCATCGGGCGGGCCGGGTCAGGCCTGGACAATGTCGATACGCCGGCAGCGACCCGTCGCGGGATCGTGGTGATGAACACGCCGGGCGGCAATACCGTGACGACTGCCGAGCATACGATGTCGATGATCTGCGCCATGAGCCGGCGTATTCCTCAAGCCACCGCGTCCGTGAAGGCAGGTAAGTGGGAAAAAGATAAGTTCATGGGAGTCGAACTCTACAATAAGGTACTCGGCATTGTTGGCGCGGGGCAAATCGGCAGCCATCTCACGAAGCTGGCGCAGGGAATCGGCATGAGTGTGGTGGCCTACGATCCCTATTTGGCTGAAGAGCGGGCCCAGAAGATGGGCATCACCATGATGCCATTGGATGAACTTTTCAAGCATGCTGATATCATCTCTGTTCACACGCCGTTGACGCCTGAGACCAAGGGCCTCATCAATGCCGGAGTGATTGCGACGATGAAGCCGGGAGTGATGATTGTGAATTGTGCCCGCGGCGGAATTATTCATGAGGGAGATTTGTTTGACGCGTTGAAGGTCAAGCGTGTGGCGGCGGCCGCATTCGATGTATTTGAAGAAGAGCCGGTGAAAGCGGATCATCCGTTGTTGACGCTGGATAACTTTATCTGTACACCGCACATCGGAGCTCAGACGACTGAGGCGCAAGAGAATGTGGCGGTTGGGATCGCGGAACAGATCGTCGAATATTTCACCAGAGGCATTGCCCGTGGAGCGGTCAATATTCCATCTGTGTCCCCGGAGTTGCTCCCGAGACTCCAGCCTTATCTGTCGTTAGCCGAGCAGCTCGGGAAGTTCCAAACGCAGCTGTGCGAAGGCGGGCTTGAGCGCGTGACCGTCGAATACAGTGGAGAGGTGGCCAGTCTGTCGATCGCGCCGCTCACGATTGCGGTGTTGAAGGGACTGTTGAGCCCAGTGATGGAAGCACCGGTGAACTACGTGAACGCGCCGATTGTCGCGAAGGAACGTGGAATCGAAGTGAAGGAAATAAAGAGTTCAGATGCAGGTGATTTCACGAGCTTGATTCGCGTGCGAGTGGAGGCCGGTAAGAAGTCGTACCAGGTGGCCGGTACGCTTTTTCACAAGAAGGATCCCCGCGTGGTGGAGATCGATCAGTTCAATGTTGAGGTGGTGCCGGAGGGACACATGCTCCTGATCCTCAACATCGATCGTCCCGGGGTGATCGGGATGGTGGGGAAGGTGCTCGGCGATAACCAGATCAATATCGTTCGGATGCAATGTGCGCTCGAAAAACGTGGCGGGAACGCGCTGCTCATTATTGGATCCGATGCAGTGTTCCCGAATATAGCCCTTGAGACGATCAAGTCCAGCAAAGACATTCTCTCTGTCAAAGTCGCGGCTCTGTCTTAATCCCGCGCCCTACCCATCAGGTTGCCATGGTTTCCGCTCCTCTGAAGCCCCATTCTTCGGGTCAGGTCCCGTCGTCCCGTGAGCGTTCACTGGTCCCCGTGGGCATGGCGACGATTCTTCCTCACGCGGCGAAGCAGGTCCGTCGCTTTGAAGAACAGTTGCTCGGTCAAATCAACCAGTGGGGCTACGACGAGATCATTCTTCCCACGTTCGAGTATCTCGACGTCTTGGCGCCAGGGCTTGAGCCGGAACTGATCGAGCATTGCTATCAATTCGTCGATCGTACGACGGGGCGGACGCTCCTCCTTCGTCCGGATGCCACGGCGCAGATTGCCAGGACGGTTGCCATGGGGCTTACGGGTGCGACATTACCGCTGCGCCTTTCCTATCGAACGTCTGTATTTCGCTATGAACAGGAACACGCCGGGCGTGGCCGGGAAATATTTCAGGTCGGAGCCGAGCTGATCGGCCTCAATGATGTCACGAGCGACAGCGAGGTCATCGATTTGATGATCGAGTGTCTCCATACGATCGGGCTCCAGTCCTTCAAGGTGGCTCTCGGACATGTGGGGTTCATTAAAGGACTGCTGTTGCGATCAGGACTGTCTGTGCAGGGGCAGAAGTTGGCTGAGCAGGCGGCCGCGCGGAAGGATCTGCCGAGACTTGAGGAGATCCTCGCGAGGGAGCCTATTTCAAAGACAGTGGCCCGTGCTATACGGGAAGCGCCTGAGTTGTACGGTCAAGAGGAAGTGCTGGCACGTGGGCGAGTACTCGCGGCTGGCAATCCGGCATTGGCGGCTCCTCTCGATCGGCTCGCCCAGGTCTATCACGTGCTATGTGCAGCCGGTCATCGAGAATCGCTGATTCTGGACCTGGGGGAATTTCGCGGGTTCGACTATTATGATGGTGTCGTGTTTGACGTGTTTGCCAAAGGATTGGGGGCGGAGTTAGGCGGCGGCGGACGGTATGATCACTTGATCGGTCGATTCGGTAGGCCGTTGCCCTCAACCGGTTTTGCGTTGGACGTCGATCGGCTTTTTCGTACGATCGAGTTTCCCGATGAGGGATCGGCCTCAGCTCGGGTGGACTATCTTGTCGCCGCGCCAAGCCGGGCTACTCGTCGATTGACGGCGGTTG
>JBBRRN010000093.1:0-9926 GCA_038200685.1 Nitrospirales bacterium | reverse complement strand
GGAGATGGTGATGCCGGGGGATAATGTGAGTGTGACGGGGGAGTTGATCAGCCCGATCGCGATGGATCAAGGGTTGCGGTTCGCGGTGCGCGAAGGGGGCAAGACGGTCGGCTCCGGTGTCGTCACCGAAATTCTGGCGTAGTGATTGCTCAGATGAATAGAGGAATGAATGGTTAAGGTTGAACAAAGAATCAGGATTCGGTTGCGCGGGTTTGATTACCGCGTCTTAGATCAGTCGGTGGCGGAGATTGTGGAGACTGTCCGCCGCAGTGGAGCAAAAATTGTGGGTCCTATTCCCCTTCCTACGCGCATCGAGAAGTTTACGGTGCAGAGTGCCACGCATGCGGATAAGAAGGCTCGCGAGCAGTTCGAAATCAGAACGCATAAACGTTTGATGGATATCATGGACGCGACTCCTGAGACCATGGATTCTCTGATGAAGCTGAACTTAGCCGCCGGTGTGGATGTCGAAATTAAGCTCTAAGGGTTGATGACTGACAAGGAATATGACGTATGACGAACGGGCTGTTGGGTAAAAAACTTGGGATGACCCAGATATTCGATGAGACGCGGTTTACGCCTGTGACCGTTATTGAGGCAGGTCCTTGCCGTGTGGTTACGGTCAAGACAAAAGAGCGCGATGGCTATGAATCCGTCCAGCTTTCTTTTGGTGAAGTAAAAGAACATAAGTTGTCCAAGGCCGAGTTGGGGCATCTAAAGAAGACAGAGGCTCCAGCTAGCAGTGTACTGAGGGAGTTTCAAAAAGTCGGTGAGGTGCTGGTTGGACAGTCCATTAAAGTCGACATCTTTAAAAAGGGCGATTGGGTAGATGTCATCGGTATTTCGAAGGGTAAGGGGTTTCAGGGGGTAGTGAAGCGGCATCATTATGCCGGGGGTCCTGAATCTCACGGCTCTATGTTCCATCGCCATCCTGGTTCGATGGGTGCCAGTTCCTATCCTTCTCGGGTCTGGAAAGGGAAGACCTTACCTGGACATATGGGAGCAAAGCGAATTACGGCTCAGCGATTGAAAGTTATTGAGTCCAGGCCCGATGAGAACTTGTTGTTCGTTCGAGGTGCCATCCCTGGCGCGGCAAATGGACTGATCATGGTAAGAAAGTCGAAGAAGGGGTAGGTATGCCCACAGTTGATGTTGTTGATTTGAAGAAACAAAAAGTAGGGTCCGTTGATCTCCCTGAAGAAGTGTTTGGCTGTAAACCGCACACGGCTTTAGTTCATGAAGCGGTAGTGATGCAGCGTGCTTGCGAGCGTCAGGGTACGGCCTCCACGTTACGACGAGGAGAAGTGGCTGGGTCTGGGAAAAAGCCTTGGAAGCAAAAGCATACTGGGCGGGCACGAGCAGGATCGATTCGCTCGCCTGTATGGCGTCATGGCGGATCTGTGTTTGGGCCTAAACCGCGTGATTATTCCTATAGCATGCCAAAAAAGAAGTATCGTGCAGCGCTTCAAAGTGCTTTGTCGGCAAAATTAGCCGATGGACAATTGTTGATTGTATCGAGTCTGTCGTTGGACCAGCCCAAGACGAAACTTTTGGCTAAAGCGCTGACAAATTTTTGTGCTGAGGCCTACGCGTTGATTGTGGCAGGTGCTGGGCATGTTGGATTGGCTCAAGCGGCAGGTAATCTTCCGAATGTGTGTGTAGTGGGACCCGAGGGACTGAACGTCTATGATATTGTTCGCGCTGAAGTGATTTTGATTCTTGAGCGTGAGCTACCGCGGGTGAAAGAGGTCTGGTCATGAAGGCGGGTATTCATAGCATTCTGTTGCAACCCTTGCTGACGGAAAAGATCACGGCGATGAGGGAAAGCAACAATACGGTTGGCTTTCTCGTCCATCCTGATGCGAATCGTGTTCAGATCAAGCAAGCTGTCGAGACATTGTTGAAGGTCAAGGTCGAACGTGTGAATGTGATGAATGTTCGTGGGAAGGTGAAGCGCCTGGGGCGGTTTTCTGGGAAGCGATCGGATTGGAAAAAGGCTTTCGTCAAGCTTAAGCAAGGCGAGAAGTTGGAACTTTACGAGAGCGCGTAGTTGGCATTGCACCGGGTTGACCGCAGTGTGCTGGAAGGACGACTGTAGTATGGGAATCAGAGTATACAAGCCGAGGACTCCAGGACGTCGTGGGATGACTGCGGTCACAACCGAAGAGCTCTCGAAGAAGAGGCCAGAGAAATCGCTCACCTCATTCCGTCGCAGTACAGGCGCCAGGAACAACGATGGGCGAACGACTGTACGTTTCCGTGGAGGTGGGCATAAACGGCTCTATCGAAAGATTGATTTCCGGCGAGACAAGACCGGAATCCCAGGTACCATTGCAGCGCTTGAATATGATCCCAATCGATCAGCCAGGATTGCCTTGGTGCACTATAAGGACGGGGAGAAGCGCTATATCCTGGCCCCTGTTGGCCTCAAGGTCGGAGATGTGGTGCAGGCTGGTCTTGGATCAGAGGTGCGTATTGGGAATGCGTTGCCCTTGTCCAGCATGCCATTGGGAACAACGATCCACAATGTAGAGTTGAAGCCTGGAAAAGGCGGACAGCTGATTCGTAGTGCTGGCGGCTCGGCTCAGGTAATGGGACGTGATGGTGAGTATGTGCAGGTGCGACTTAGGTCAGGTGAAATGCGTAAAATTCTTTCAACCTGCATGGCAACCGTTGGGCAGGTTGGGAATACGGATCACGAGAACATTAATGTCGGGAAGGCAGGCCGCAATCGATGGTTGGGCCGACGCCCGAATGTGCGCGGTGTAGTGATGAATCCGGTCGACCACCCGCATGGTGGTGGAGAAGGAAAGTCTGGACAGGGTAACCCCCATCCAGTTTCTCCATGGGGTCTTCCGACTAAGGGCTATAAGACCAGGAACAACAAGGCGACGGACAAGTTCATTATTTCCCGCCGCAAGTAGGAGTACGCGATGCCGAGGTCAGTAAGTAAGGGCGCATTTGTTGACGACCATCTGCTGCAAAAAGTGGAGCGGATGAATCAGAATAAGGATCGAAAGATCATCAAGACCTGGTCGCGGCGGTCCACCGTTATTCCAGATATGATCGGACATACGTTCGCAGTTCATAACGGAAAAAAGTTTATTCCTGTCTTTGTGACGGAAAACATGGTCGGGCACAAGTTGGGAGAGTTTGCTCCCACCAGGTTCTTTAAGGGGCATGGGCACGCTAGGACAGAAAAGTCGGTCGCGCTGAAGTAAGGAATAGGTTACGGTCTTGGCACACTCGATTGGATGGGAAAGTTATGGCTGAAGCACAAGCAGTTTTAAGATTTGTACGTGTCTCTCCGAGAAAAGCGCGCCCGGTGATTGATTTGATCCGTGGGCAGCAAGTACCAATGGCTTTGGCTATGCTCAGAAATTTGCCGCGTCATGCATCGAAAGTGGTCGAAAAGATTTTGCGGTCCGCGGTGGCTAATGCAGAGCAAAAGGAAATGGGCGATAGTGAATCGATGGTGGTGTCGAAGGCATTTGTTGATTGCGGTCCGACGTTGAAGCGATTTCGAGCTCGTTCGCAGGGGCGTGCTAATGCGATTCAAAAGCGTATGAGCCACATTACCGTCGTCGTGTCGGCTTCGAGCGTGAGCGAAAAAAAATAGATATAGGCGTGTAATGGAACGGACTCATTTACTGTCTGAGCGAGGCGTGAAAATTTATGGGGCATAAGACGCATCCGATCGGCTACCGGCTAGGATACAACGTGACGTGGTCCTCTCGATGGTATGCCAGTAAAGACTACGCAAAGCTGCTCCATCAGGATATCAAGATTCGTAAGATGGTTAAGCAGCGTCTCTTTCATGCCGGTGTGGCAAAGGTTGAAATCGAACGATCTGGAGATCAGACACGTGTAATTATTCACACCGCACGCCCGGGAATCATTATCGGTCGCAAAGGGGCTGAGGTCGATAAGCTCAAGGCAGAGTTGGAAAAAACTTATTCCGGCCAGGTTTATATTACGGTGAAGGAAATTAAAAAACCGGAGCTGGATGCGCAGTTAGTGAGTGAAAATGTCGCGACTCAATTAGAAAAACGTGTCGCATTTCGCCGGGCGATGAAGCGAAGCGTGCAGTCCGCACTACGTCTTGGCGCTCAAGGTATCAAGATTATGGTTGGGGGCCGTCTTGGCGGAGCAGAGATTGCGCGTTCAGAGTGGTACCGAGAAGGCCGTGTCCCTCTCCATACTCTTCGGGCGGATATCGATTACGGGTTTGCTGAAGCTCACACGACAATGGGACAAATTGGGATCAAGACGTGGATTTATAAGGGGGAAGTGCTTCCATTGCAACCCCTCAACAAAGAATCAGCATTTGATCGCAGACTTGGGTAACTAAAGAGGGTATTGTGTTAGCACCAAAGAAAGTAAAGTTCCGCAAAATGATGAAGGGGCGTATGACCGGTAAGGCCTATCGTGGCGGTCAGATTACTCTCGGAGAGTTTGGGCTTAAGGCGCTTGAGCCAGGCTGGATTACCAGTAGACAGATCGAGGCGGCCCGCATTGCGATTACTCGATGTGTGAAGCGTGGTGGTCAGGTTTGGACAAGAATCTTCCCAGATAAACCAATTACTAAGAAGCCAGCTGAGACTCGAATGGGTAAAGGGAAGGGCAATCCTGAGTACTGGGTCGCTGTGGTCAAGCCTGGCCGTATTCTCTATGAGATGGATGGCGTGACGCCTGAGGTTGCTAAAGAGGCGTTTCGTTTGGCTTCGCATAAGTTACCCATTGCCACCAAGTGTGTCATTCGCGGAGAGTTTTAGAATCGAATGAACCGGATCTAAGAGTATTGGGAGCGCATGTATGGATCTGAAGGAATTACGACAACTCACGGAGCCTGAGCTGGCGGAGAAAGCAAAGCAGTTCACGCAGGAACTTTTCAATCTTCGTTTTCAGATGGGAACTGGTCGGTTAGAAAACCCTATGCAATTGCGAAAGACGAAACGTATTATTGCCAGGGTGAAAACGATTCAGCGCGAGCTCGCGCAGGCCGATCCAATTTCTAGTACGGCGAAAGGGGCTTGAGGATGGGAGAGTCAGTAAATAAACGGCGTGAATGGGTTGGGCGTGTGGTCAGCAATAAGATGAATAAGACCGTGGTCGTCGAGATCGAACGTTCGGTTATTCACCCACTCTATCGGAAAGTGCTTCGACGGGTCACAAAATTCAAGGCCCATGATGAGGACAACGCCTGCAAGATCGGCGACCGTGTGCGCATGGTCGAGACGAGACCAATTAGTAAAGATAAGCATATGCGGGTGGTTGAAGTTGTGGATAAGAGACGTAGTGAATAGATTGTGGTTGTGTAAGGGGTAGAGGGAACACCGGGATTATGATTCAAAGCTATACATACATGGATGTGGCCGATAACTCAGGCGCCAAGCAGGCCATGTGCTTTCACGTGCTTGGGGGAACCAGGCGCCGTTACGCTTCTCTTGGAGATATTGTTGTTGTGGCTGTCAAGGAGGCCATTCCTGCAGCAACGGTAAAGAAGGGCGATGTGAGTCGAGCCGTGGTCGTGAGGACGACTAAGGAAGTACGTCGGGATGACGGTTCCTATATCAAGTTCGACCGGAATGCTTGTGTGCTGATCAATAAGGATGGTGATCCGGTTGGAACTCGTATCTTTGGACCGATCGCGCGCGAATTGCGATGGAAGAAGTTCATGAAGATTATTTCCCTAGCTCCAGAAGTGCTGTAGCAAGGGTGGAGACGGCGGGATGAATAAGCAGGCGTTGAAGAAGAGTCGAATCCGTAAGGGCGATATGGTGGTTGTGATTGCCGGGCGTGATCGCGGCAAGTCCGGGAAAGTGCTTTCGGTGGATCCTGGAGTGGGAAAGGTTGTGGTTGAAAAGTTGAACATGATCAAGCGCCACACCAAGCCGAATCAGAAAGTCAAGCAAGGCGGTATTCTTGAGCGGGAAGCGCCGTTTGCAGTCTCAAATGTCATGTATCTGTGTCCTGTGACACAGAAGCCGACTCGGCTTGGAGTGCGTACGCTCGATGATGGCCGGCGAGTCCGGTTCAGCAAAAAATCGAACGACTCAGTCGAGTAGGAGTGAGGACGCCAGATGGCGAAGGTTGAATCAGGAAAAGGCAGTAAGGTGTCGGAGCGGCGGCCACCCAGGAAAAAGGAAGGCTCGTCTGCGCCGCAGGTAATGGACGAGGGCAGTGAAGAGTCCAAGTTCAATCCACGGATGCGTGAGACCTACGTGCAGAAGGTTGTGCCGGCGCTCATGAAAGAGTTCGGTTACAAAAACATCATGCAGGTCCCGAAGCTTGAGCGGATTGTACTGAACGTGGGGATGGGTGAAGCCATTCAGAACGTGAAGTTGCTGGAGAGTGCCGCTGGAGAATTGGGCGCGATTACGGGACAGAAGCCACTGATTACAAAGGCGAAGAAGGCCATTGCCTCCTTCAAGTTGCGTCAGGGGATGCCGATCGGCACAAAGGTCACGTTGCGAAGTCGCAGGATGTGGGAATTTTTTGATCGTCTCGTGACGTTATCGTTGCCACGGATTCGAGACTTCCGAGGGGTCTCTCCAAAATCGTTCGATGGCCGAGGCAATTACACGCTTGGACTCAAAGAGCAGCTCATCTTCCCCGAGATTCAGTATGACGAGGTCGCATCCATCCATGGAATGGATATTACGATTGTCACGACCGCCAGGACCAACGATGAAGGCCGGGCGTTGTTGAAACATTTGGGAATGCCATTCCGGACGTAATGTCAAGCGAAGGAGTTGCAGGTGTCGAGATTAGCGCTCAGAAATAAATCGGCCATCAAAGCGAAGTTCCCAGTCAGAGACTATCACCGATGTGAAATCTGTGGGCGTGTAAGAGGGTTCTTGCGCCGGTTTCGCATGTGCAGAATTTGCTTTCGGTTGCTGAGTCTGAAGGGTGAGATCCCGGGGGTTCGGAAGTCGAGTTGGTAGGGTATCTGCTTTCCAGGCCACAGGACTGCTTGAGTTGTATTCGGTCACACGACGAACGTTAGTGAAAGGGTTGGTATGGTTACAGATCCCATTAGTGACCTCTTGGTACGATTGCAAAACGGATTCCGTCGGCGTCACGATAGCGTGAGCATTCCGGCCTCCCGTCTCAAGCGTGAGATCCTTCGAATTCTTCAGCACGAAGGGTATATTCAGGGTGTTCAGGCTGAGCTCGAGGACGGACACCCTGTATTAAAAGTGCAGCTGCGTTATGTAACAGAGGGGCAACCTATGGTTACTGGTATGCAACGGGTGAGTAAGCCTGGACGCCGTGTGTACGTGGGGATTAAAGATATCCCACGAGTCAAGAATGGCATTGGGATGGCGATCTTATCCACCTCGAAGGGGTTGATGACGGATCAGGATTCTCGCCGCGCTGGACTGGGTGGAGAAGTCCTGTGCTCAGTATGGTAATGGGCAGCGTAAGCCAGATTGTCATTGGACGGATGGCTAGAGGAACGAGGCATCGATGTCACGCATAGGGAAAAAGCCAATCTCAATTCCGGCTGGAGTGGATGTCAAAGTTGCAGGGCCGATTGTGTCTGTGAAGGGGCCACTTGGGAAAATCGATTGGTCGTTGTTTTCTGGGCTGGGGGTTTCGATTGCAGGCGGAGAGCTTGTGGTGAGTCGCTCAAATGAGGATCGTCAAGTTCGCGCCATGCACGGGTTGACTCGCGCAGAACTGAATAATATTGTTCACGGTGTGACAAAAGGTTACGAGCGTAATCTGGAAATCACTGGGGTTGGGTATAAGGTGGCTGTCCAGGGTCGAACCATGAGCTTTAGTGTGGGTTATATCCACCCAGTTATCTATCCCATTCCAGTTGGAATTGATGTGAAGGTGGACAAGCAAACATTGATTAATGTGAAGGGCGCTGACAAGCGATTGGTGGGTCAAGTCGCGGCGAACTTGCGAGCCATCAAGCCTCCGGACGTCTATAAGCAAAAAGGCGTTCGTTATGCCGGGGAAGTATTGCGCAAGAAAGCCGGAAAGACAGGGAAGTAGGGTGACGCATGAATATTGCTGATAAAGCTAGTCAGTTAACCAGACGGAAACAACGTGTGCGAAAGCGTGTCTTTGGAACTGCTGAGCGTCCACGTCTCAATGTGTTTCGCAGTCGGTCTCATATCTATGCTCAGATCGTTGATGATCTTAAAGGAGCCACGTTGGTTGCTGCATCCTCCTTGGATAAGTCGTTACGCACATCGGTGAAGTCTACCGGCAGCATTGATGGTGCAAGGGCTGTTGGAAAGCTGTTGGCTGAGCGGGCTAAGGTGGCCAAGGTACAGGCTGTAGTATTTGATCGTGGCGGTCGGATGTATCATGGGCGAGTCAAAGCATTGGCTGAGGCATCGCGTGAAGGTGGGTTGCAGTTCTAGGTCAGGCCTCGCTTCCGTTACGGATGGAAGCAAGGGGAACAAAGAGGAGAGATGATAGGTGCGAGTTAATCCAGATGAACTAAGCCTGAAAGACAAGGTTGTTTTTATCAACCGCGTGGCGAAAGTTGTAAAGGGCGGAAAACGCTTTAACTTCTGTGCTTTGGTTGTGGTCGGGGATGGACAGGGATGGGTTGGGATTGGGAAAGGCAAAGCTGCTGAAGTACCTGTTGCCATCTCGAAGGCGGTCGAACAGGCCAAGAAAAACCTGGTGCATGTCTCCCTTACATCCGGAACGATCGCGCACGAGGTACATGGGCTGTTCGGTGCCGAGCATGTCCTTCTCAAGCCAGCAAAGAAGGGGGCAGGAATTATTGCCGGAGGCGCTGTCCGTGCGGTGGTTGAGGTTGCCGGCGTCCATAATATCATCGCGAAGACGCTTGGACGTGGAAATCCATTTAATACGGTTCGCGCCACGCTCAACGGTCTCTGCCAGCTCCGCAATGCCGAAGACGTTCTCAAGATGCGCCGTGCGGTAGGCGATGGACAGAATAGGGTGAGCGCATAATGCCTACAGCGAAAATTCCCGAAGCTGCTCCAAAGGGGTTTGTGATCACCTTGCGGCGAAGCCCAATTGGCACACCGCAAAAACATCGGCTTGTGTTGACTGGCCTCGGATTGAGGAAGATCAGACAGCGGGTGACTCGTCCCAATACTCCACAAGTTAGAGGGATGATTGGCAAAGTCGGATATCTATTGGATGTACAGCCACAATGAATTTACATGAGCTTGGTCCTGCAAAAGGATCCAGAAAGAGACGGAAGCGGATTGGGCGTGGTCCAGGTTCTGGCCATGGGAAAACATCGGGAAAGGGTCATAAGGGTCTATTGGCCAGATCCGGCGGTCGGAGCCGCCAGGCCGGTGGGTTTGAAGGTGGCCAGATGTCCCTGATCCGCCGAGTGCCAAAGCATGGATTTACAAACATATTTCGTAAAGAGTATTCGATTGTCAATCTGAAGAGCTTGGGTGACATGCTGGTGGCTGGTACCATCACGCCACAGGTTTTGGTTGACGCTGGCTTAGTCAAGCGCAAGTCATTACCGATTAAGGTCCTAGGAAACGGAGATCTTACAAAGGCGATTGTGGTACAGGCGCACAAGTTCAGTAAGTCTGCAGAGGCAAAGATTCAAGCAGCTGGAGGGAGAGTCGAGGTCATTCCCGGTGTTTGAGAGACTCCTGACCAGTTTTCAGAATATCCTTAAAATTCCCGAGTTGCGCACTCGCATCCTCTTTACCGTGGGGATGTTGATCGTGTATAGGATCGGGGCACATATTCCTACGCCTGGGATCAACGGCGAGGCCCTCTCCGAGTTTCTGCAAAAGGAAGGTGGCGCACTACTCGGGTTTTTAGATATTTTCTCAGGTGGGTCACTCTCCCGTTTGACGATCTTAGCGCTCGGCATTATGCCCTACATCAGCGCCTCCATCATTCTTCAGCTGCTGACCGTGGTTGTTCCGCATCTCACGAAGCTGGCGAAGGAGGGC
>JBBRRN010000092.1:0-9944 GCA_038200685.1 Nitrospirales bacterium | reverse complement strand
GAGAAGGGCCCCTTGGCACGGTTTTTATTGATTGAGATCGGGCCTGAGGACCATGTGCTGGTGCTCACGATGCATCATATTATCGGAGACCAGTGGTCGTTTGGGGTGATCGGGAGTGAGTTTGCATTTTTCTATAATGCGTTTAGCCGAGGGGAGGTTCCCTCCGCCAAGCCGATCCTGCTTCAGTATGCCGACTATGCGGTGTGGCAGCGGCGTTGTCTCACCGACGAGTGGCTCAGTATACAGTCGGATTATTGGCAGAAGAAGCTGGCAGGGCTGTCCAAGCTCTCATTGCCGACCGATTATCCACGGCCTGTGGTGCAAACATTTAACGGCGCACACTGTCTGCTGGAGTTGCCCGCCTCGTTGATTGAACGACTGAAGCAGTTCAGCGCAGAGCAACACGCGACGATGTTCATGACCCTGCTGGCCTGTTTTCAGATTCTGTTGAGCCGATATTCAGGCCAAAGCGATATCGCGGTGGGTTCGCCTATTGCCAACCGGACTCAATCTGCGGTCGAATCGATCATCGGCTCGTTCGTCAATACGTTGGTGTTACGCACCGATCTTTCCGGCGATCCGACGTTCATTGAGGTGCTGGCGCGAGTCCGCGACACGGCGTTAGGGGCCTATGCCAATCAGGATTTCCCGTTCGATAAGCTGGTGGAGACGATGCATTCAACTCGTGATCATAGCTCTGCCCCGCTGGTGCAGGTCCTCTTCAATCTGCCGAATGCGCCTATCGGGGAGATCAACGTCCATGGTTTGAGTTGGGTGCCGTTCGAGGTGGATTCGAGAGCTGCGCAGTTTGACCTCAGTCTGACGATTGAAACAGAGATTGCCCGTAAAGCCTATTTGACATTCAATACCGATCTCTTCGAACGCCAGACGGCTGAACGGATGTTGAGACAGTACAAAGTCTTGCTCCTGAGCGCACTAGCTCATCCCTCCGTCAAACTTTCTGGTCTCTCCATTCTCACAGTTCCCGAGCGTACCCAGATGTTGCAGGACTGGAATCGAACGCACACCGACTATCCTCAGTCCGAATGTTTTTCTCAGATGTTTGAAGCACAAGTCGAAAGGACGCCTGATGCCCTCGCGTTGTCGATGGGGCAGGCGACCGTACGATATGGCGAGCTCAATGCCCGAGCGAACCGGCTGGCGCACTATCTCAGGACGCTGGACGTGCGGCCTGGCGTGGTGGTGGGCATTTGTCTCGAACGGTCAATGGAGATGGTCATTGCATTGCTGGCCGTGCTCAAAACCGGTGGGACGTATGTTCCTCTCGATCCTGAATATCCCCGAGATCGACTTCGGTTTATGGCCGAGGATGCCGCCGCCGCGATCGTGCTCACGTCCGAAGGTCTTTCCGATCGGTTTGAGGCTCGATCCTGCCGCATGCTGTGTCTTGATCGGGAGCAGAAGCGGATTGCACAGAAGGCTGATCATAACCTTCCGCCGACCGCGACCTCTCAAGACTTGGCGTATATTCTCTACACATCGGGATCGACCGGGCAACCCAAGGGGGTAGAAATTCCCCAACGGGCGCTGGTGAATTTCTTGTGCTCGATGCGGCAGAGCCCGGGATGTTCGGCGCGAGATGTGATGGTGTCCGTCACGACGCTGTCGTTCGATATTGCCGGGCTCGAGTTGTATGTGCCGCTGTTGGTGGGGGCTCGTGTCGAGATCGTCAGTCGAGCTGTGACGATGGATGGACGGCAACTACGGGCTACCTGTGAGGCCGTGCAGCCGACGATCATGCAAGCGACTCCTGCGACATGGCGAATGTTAATTGAGGCTGGGTGGCTGGGCAGCGACAGGTTGACGGTACTCTGCGGAGGGGATGCTCTCCCGCAGGATCTTGTGGGGGCACTGCTGGATCGCAGCGCCGCCTTGTGGAATATGTATGGTCCGACTGAAACTACGATTTGGTCTACGATCGAGAAGATCCAACGAGGAGATCAGGAGATTTCTATTGGGCGTCCGATCGCCAATACGGACATCTATATCTTGGATCAGTTCCTCCAACCGGTACCGGTTGGAGTCTCGGGGGAACTTTATATTGGGGGCCATGGTGTCGCCCGAGGATATCGTGGCCGTGCTGAGTTGACGAAGGAACGGTTCGTTCCCCATCCATTCTCGACAGAGCCTGACGCGCGACTGTATCGAACGGGAGATGTGGCTCGCTATCGTCCTGATGGACGCATTGTGCATCTCGGACGGGTGGATCATCAGGTCAAGATTAGAGGGTTCAGAGTCGAATTGGGCGAGATTGAAGCGGTGCTGAGTCGCCATCCCGCAGCCCGTCAAGTTGTGGTGACCACACGGGAGGATCAGCAAGGCTTCAAACAGCTAGCGGCGTATCTGGTGTGCAAGGATGGGCCGGCGCCAAGCCCGACGGAGCTGCGTGCACGTGTGCGGGCAGAACTTCCTGACTATATGACTCCTTCATTCTTTGTGTTTCTAGAGTCGATGCCCTTGACGGCCAATAACAAGGTCGATCTGCGGGCCTTACCTGCTCCGGCTCCTAGTCTCTCAGACGGGCAGGCTCAAGTAGGGCCGCGGGATCGGATGGAAGTTCAATTGACGCTTTTGTGGCGACAGGTGCTAGAAGTCCCAAAGATCGGGATCCATGACAACTTTTTCGATCTGGGTGGCCATTCCCTCAAGGCGGCCCGACTCTTCTTTCTTCTCGAACAGGTGTTTGGAAGGCGCCTTCCGCTCGCGACGCTGTTTCAAGCGCCGACCATTGCAGGATTAGCGTCGGTCCTTTCACGCGAGCAGTGGGCGCCGCCATGGCAATCGTTGGTCGCGATTCAGCCGAGTGGGACCGCGATGCCGATATTCATGGTGCCGGGAGTGGGGGGCAACGTGCTGGTCTTCGCCCAGTTGGCGAAGCTGTTAGGATTGGATCAGCCGTTCTATGGATTGCAGGCGAGAGGATTGGATGGAAAAGAGACGCCGTTTACCTCGGTGCCGGAGATGGCGAGGCATTATATTGCTGAGATCCGCACCGTTCGCCCGCACGGGCCGTATACCGTCCTGGGTATCTGTACCGGCGGGCTGATTGCGTATGAAATGGCCCAACAATTACTCGAGCAGGGGGAAACCGCTAGCTTGGTGATGATGGATACCTGGCATCCGTCCTCATACCGCCCGCATCGGTATCAGTGGTCGATGAAGTTCTTGCTCTTTCTCTTCATTGTATGGAGAACCGTGGGAAATATTCATGTGCTTCTCCGGATGTCGGTCAAAGATTGGTTGCCGTTCATCCAGCGAAAAAGCGAGCGGCTGTTGTCATTTTTGCGAAATAGAGCTGGCGAAGATGACCTATTCGTTGAGTTTCAAGTCGAACGCGTCTCGCACTCGACACGCCAAGCGGTGGCTCGCTACGCCATGCGCAAATATCCTGGGCGTATTTTGAATGTCGTGGCGTCGAAACGGAATGTGGCTGAGACGGTGACTGATACCAGACATGCTTGGGAAGAACTTGGTGGCGAGGGGAGCCAGACTGTGCAGGTGGCAGCCACGGACTCAGGGCTCCTTCTTACTTCACCCCATGTCGGCGAAGTGTCCGGGCATCTTCAAGCCTTCCTTGCCGATCAAAGTCAAGACGAGAACGCCGGTGACCGTCCTCCTCGTGATATGAGTGCGTAAGTCCCATCTCCTTTCTCCCTGCTCCGTGAATGTGAGGCCGGTCGGTAATGCCAGTTGGACGATTTCTCTACTTTGTTGTGCAGCGTTCGCGATCCATGGCCTGGCTCATGGTCTGTGTCGGTGTTCTGTCGGGGCTCTTAAGCGCGGGAGTGTTGGCGCTCATTAATTATGTGCTTCATCATCCCTCCGACCATTCCTCTCAGGTGATGCTGGGATTTGTTGTCCTTGTTGTCGGGAAGATTCTGTCAAACCTGGGGTCTCAGCTTCTGCTTGTCCGATTCTCACAAGACACGATTTTGGAACTCTCGTTGTCGCTCTGTGGGAAGATCGTACGGGCTCCGTTGCGTCGATCCGAGCAGCGAGGGGCGGCGAATACTCTCGTCATCCTGACGGACGATGTGAGTTGGGTCACCTGGGCCATTCAATGTTTCCCTCATTTGATCATGAATGCGGCCATGGTGCTGGGTTGCGGAGTGTATCTTGCCTGGCTGTCGTGGGGGGTATTTCTGGGAGTAGTTGGAGTCACCGTCGTCGGCGCCCTGGGGTATCGGTGGCTGCACACCAGCGCCCGCAGCGTGATTTCCGAAGCCCGGGAGGCCCGGTCCGAGTTGTTCCAACATTTTCGTTCCCTCACAGATGGGTTGAAAGAGCTGTTGATGCATCAGGCGCGTCGGCAGGAATTTGTGAACCAGGAGGTGCGAGGGGCGGCGGAATTGTACCGGAAAGCGAATATAGAAGCGACGCGGAGACAAGCGTTGTCGGAAGTCTGGACTCAGCTTTCGTTTTATTCTCTCATCGGATTCATCGTCTTTCTGTTTCCATCTGTTGTGGCGGTATCCCCTGAGGCACTCACCGGATATATCGTGGCGGTCCTCTACATGATGGGTCCTATCTGGAGCGTGATCGGTTCGCTGCCGACAATTGAGCGAGGTCAAGTGGCGTTGGAAAACATTGAACGATTAGGCGTATCTCTGGACGTCGGCCCCAAGGACGTCCCGACAATAGAAGTGGCACACGTTGAGGCCGGGAGCCTGCCTCTTGTGCAGTGGACCGATGTCGTCTTTTCCTATGGCGAGGAGAAGGGGGTTGAGGCGCCCTTCTCGCTTGGTCCAATCAGCCTAGAGCTGCATCCTGGCGAACTGGTATTTGTCATTGGAGGGAATGGGAGCGGGAAGACGACCTTCGTGAAAGTCCTTTCAGGACTCTATCGGCCCTCGCAGGGGCATGTGACGCTAGCCGGCACGATGATTACTGATGCGAATCGTGAGTGGTACCGTGAGCATTTCTCGGTCGTATTTTCGGACTTTCACCTCTTCAATAAACTTCTGGGCCAGTCGGATTCTCACACGGAAAGCCATGCGCCCCAATACTTACGATTGCTTCACATGGATCAGAAAGTCACGGTGCGTGCACGCGCGTTCTCGACCCTCGACCTCTCGCAGGGGCAGCGAAAACGGTTGGCGCTTGTCACGGCGTATTTGGAGGATCGCCCTATCTATGTATTCGATGAATGGGCGGCGGACCAAGATCCGCAGTATAAAGAAATCTTTTACAAGACATTGCTTCCTGACCTGCGTGAGCGAGGGAAATTAGTTATTGTCATTACTCACGACGACCGGTACTTTCACCTCGGCGATCAGGTTATTAAATTAGAAGACGGCAAGGTTCTGAAGTATGTGAAGGCCGAGGTGGAGGGGCGTCGATCGTAAGGATCACATCATGATATCGAATGTCTGTGGTCTGGAAGGCAATGTGGTGATTTCATTTCAGTCAATTGGGCCTATGACGGGTACAGAGTGGCTGGGCCATTCTCGTCTTGAACGGCACGTCATTCATCTCTGGGGAATTGAGCTGGATGGGTCATCTCACTGTTTGGAGCGATGCGCACAGTGGCTAGACAAAGAAGAACAGCATAGAGCCGGGCGCCTGGTTCGGGAGGAGGATCGGAGGCGCTATATGTTTGCGCATGGAGGGCTCAGGGCGGTGTTGAGTCGGTATCTCGGAGTCGGCCCTGGTGTAGTTGAACTGTGCCGAGATGAAGGAGGCAAACCCTTCGTGCCGAGGAAATCGCGGGGTCAGTCCCTGATCACGTTCAATATGTCCCATGCGCAGGGCCGTGCACTCATTGCGGTCTCAATGGAGCAGGAGGTCGGAGTTGATCTTGAACGAATTCGCCCGGGTGTAGAGGTCGAAAAACTTTCTGAGCGCTACTTTGCTCCCTCCGAACATGCCTTGATCATGCAGTTGACCGAGGAGCAGCGTGTGCCGAGATTTTTCCGCTACTGGGTCGCGAAAGAAGCGGTGCTGAAGGCGCAAGGTATCGGACTTCAGGCGTTGCATCAATGCGAGATTCTCTTGGGAATGGCGGGAGTCGATGCAGAGGTTCTGGTTCCAGAGGGCTCTTTACTCCACAATAATTGGAGGGTTCGCCTGCTTTCTTGTGACGAGGGATGGGAAGCGGCTGTGGCTGCTCAGGGGAGAGACTGGGTCGTGCAGTGCGGTCTAGCAGGATGCTGAAAAAGCCCGCCAGCATCGTTCTCGCATCGCTCAGAGGCTCAACGTACCGAAGCGTACGCCTCGCCTCTTCACTCGCTGCGGCCTTGCTGTACGGCCTTTTTGAGCATACTGCTAATGCAATAAGTTTCCGCCTGCTCCTATTGAGTTGAAAGCGGTTTTGTCGCCGGGGATGCCTCTCGGAGGTTCTTGAAAAACTTCTGAATGAGGGCCTGGCTTTCCTGTTCGAGTATCCCGCCAGTCACGGCGACCCGGTGGTTCAGCTTCGGCTCTGATGGCAGGTCGAACAGCGATCCGCAGGCGCCGGCTTTTTGATCCCATGCCCCAAAGACGACTCGAGACACCCTTGCTAAGATGATAGCGCCGATACACATCGAGCAGGGCTCGATGGTCACGTAGAGGGTCGTGTCGGTCAATCGCCATGTGCCTAATGTCGTTGCTGCAGCACGGATCGCAATGACCTCCGCATGGGCTGTGGGATCCTGCCAGAGTTCTCGGTAATTATGCGCCTGCGCCAAAACTCGGCCGTCTTGAACGATCAATGCAGCGATCGGCACTTCGCCGACAGCCGGCGCCCTGGCCGCTTCTTCCAAGGCCATCTGCATAAACTTGAGATCCCGTGTGCGTTCGTTTCCCGGCACGATTGTCTCCTCAGCTCAGGGGGGAAATCCTAGCACGGAAGTTTGGCGAGAAAGAAGAGGCGTGTCAAATGTGGAAGGCCGAAAGGAATTTGCCGGCCGTTATCGTGGACATAGTCCAATTGCATTTGTGTAGCTTCGAAATTCAGTGTGATTATCTGAAGACATCGAATAACACGCGTAGGCCTGCCTGAATCGTATAGTTCCAGCCGGGAGAAAACTCCGCACCCGTCGGGGCTTGCGTTTCCAGCGAACCGTTCCGTAAGCCCCGAAAGACTAGGTCTATCTGGACCATGGGACTCTTGTACCAGCGAAAGCCGGTTTGAAAGGCGGGAAACTTTTCTTCGAAGGAAAAACGGGTCACCGTTGAAAATTTCGCCCAAGAAACGTACCTCCCGTGTCACAGGCGTGATTACCTCAAACCCAGCAGCCCAATAGAGTTTGCTTCGGTATGTCGCCGAGCCTGCATCATACCGTGATTTCATGCCGAGGTTGAGATGAAGGGCCAGATTATTGTCATAGGGGTCAGTATCGGCATCCGGTGTAAACAGAAACCAGCTGACGTGAGCCATGGCGTAGCCATCTCAATGCTGGCGATTCCCGCTGAGGGGAAATAAAGAGGCAGCTGCAATGGAGAGAGAGGGAATCGCGCCGAGGGAACTGTGCAAGACATACTTCGGCTGAATCAGCATGTCGAGGGGGCGCGCTTGATTGTCCTGATAGGTGAAACCGAGTCCGCCCGCAGTCAGTTCGAAGCGGTCGGTGATACCTAGGCCTTCCAATGTGCGCACCTCGATAGCCGGCTTGTCTCTCTTTACCATCGTTATGCCGCCGTATGTTTCAGTCGTAACTTGTCCCTTATAAACAATCCGGGCATCATCCGTGACGAAGGGGCGAACGGCGAGCGCGTCTTCCGGATAGACATAGACAGCGAAGGAGGCGAGAACGATCAGCGCGCAGTATACGGGTGTAGTCCGGTTTGAACGTGCCTGCGTCACGGGTCTCCCGAGCCTTCTCACTCTGCAGGGAGGCCGCTATGACGCTCCCGTCGTGCAACAAAAAACTTTCACGTGCGTTATACCTCAGTGAAATAGAAATATGCTGTAAATTTTCCGGCTTTCTCATAGGCAAGGGTCCGGCATCATGCCAAAAGGCCTGTAGCTCACTCGCATTGTCATGGCGGTTTATCACGAAAAGGTCTTGTGCCTAGACGAGGTGTGAGTGACGCGAGTGGAGAGATTATTTCTACCTTTACGAGAGAAGTGTTGTATCGGGTGAGCGGAGGGAGGCTGTGCATTGATTGTTGCGTGGGCTACGACTGGCTCAGGAGGTAGATCGGTCCAGTCGGCTGCGGGCGACCGCCTGAAGGCTCAAGGCTGACGGCAAAGGCTTTCGCATCCGCGAAGCTCGGGACCTTCTTCACGAGTAGGTGAGCGGCTTTCCCGGTATCGATGCTAAAGGTCCCGATGCTCACGGGTTTGTCGTGAATGGCCCATAGCTGATAGGTCGTGCCGGCGGGAGATTCCGGGAGGTTGATGGAGTAGAGCCAGGCTTTTTGGGTGCGTGAATCGTACAGCAGGAATCCCGCTGCCTGTTTCGCCATGTCCGATCCGGTGAGGGAGATGGTCTTTGCATTGGGAATTCGAAGGAGTGTGGCCAATTCGTCCTGAGGCGTCTCGACGGTGCGAGTGTTTCCTCGTTGGCTTAATTGAACACGCATTTCTTCCAGTTCAGCCTCACGCTGTACCAGCTGTTCCTTGGTTTCAGCGGTTTCATCTGATCTTTGTTGCAATTCGTTACGTAATGCGGCGAGGGATTGGGTTTGGTCGCCGACCTCACGCTGCAAATTTGCAAACTTCGTTGACGTCTCCTTGAGCGATGCTTCGAGCTGCTGAATATTCGATGTCGTGACGGAACGTTCTGTTGACACGCTCCAGGCGAAATATCCGCCGACCGCCACAATGAGAAGCGTGGCGAAGCCCAGGGCCCAGGGGAGTGACGATGATCGGGCAGGGGCGACGGGTGGAAAGAGATGGTTCATCCATTCGCCAGGCTCCAGACTCTGCCGGGCTGATTCGTTCGGTGCCGCTTCAGCTGGAAGCGGTGCGGGGTTTCGATCAGCCATGATGGTGGCTTTCAGGGAGTGTGGGGGCGTGATTGGGCTGAGAGCCAGTGGGAGGAGCGCGGCGATGGATTGATAGTCCTTCAGCGCAGCGTGGCAGGAGACGCAGCCGGAGAGCAGGTGGGCTTCCAACGCCTGTCGTTCGCTCCGGTCTAACGCCCCTGCAGCATACAAGGGAACC
The DNA here is from genome assembly GCA_038200685.1 of Nitrospirales bacterium. GTDB lineage: Bacteria > Nitrospirota > Nitrospiria > Nitrospirales > Nitrospiraceae > Palsa-1315. The sequence continues at coordinate 832 of JBBRRN010000092.1, read as the reverse complement.
GATTCTTGGAGTTCTTCGTGCGTCATTGGAGCTCACCATGGGTCCACCACTGTTGGAGACCATCTCGAAGTTTGGACATTCCAAGTTTGATCCTGGTCTTGACGGTCCCCAGCGGCTGGTTCAGCCGCACGGCGATCTCGGCATGAGAGAGTCCCTCGTAATAGGCGAGTTCAATCGCTTGCTGTTGTGCCTGGGGCAATCCAGCCACCGCTGCCCCGATCGCAATGCGCAGTTCCTGATCGGCCTGCGTTTCAAGCGGGTTTGGACCAGGGTCGGCCACCTGCGCAGCGGTTCCGGCTTCCAGCGAACTCGTGGCTCGATAGCCTCGTGCGGCTCTGGCCCGTAGCCGGTCGATGGCCCGACTTTTTGTGAGGGTGACCAACCATGCGACAGGGGTTCCCCGCCCGACGTCATAGCGGGAGACCTTCCGCCAGACTTCCAAATAGACATCCTGTAAGAGCTCCGCTGCTTCATCGTGATTCCCCAGAATTCTGACTGCCAACGTGAACAACAGCGTGCTCGAATGGTCATAGAGCTGGCTGAACGCCTGCTGATCGCCTTGAACCACGCGGGCCAGCAGGGTTGGATCGATCATCGAGGTGGCGTGTTGTGAAGGTTTATCCATAACGCGAGCAAGTCGTAAGGGAAAGCCGAGATCACCTCATGGCCGCCACGACTATAGCATTCTACGGAAGGCATGGGCAAAAGGATGTGTGTTTTGGCAGGATGCTGAAAAAGTCCGCCAGCCGCGTTCTCGCATCGTTCAGATCCTCAACGGGGACCCGGCCGCCTCACTAACTCGGCGGCGCGCACAGACGTGGTGCTCCTTATT
>JBBRRN010000091.1:0-10079 GCA_038200685.1 Nitrospirales bacterium | reverse complement strand
GCCGCTCGCCAGCCGTCGCCATTTGCCTATCCGATCATTCTTTCAACCCGCGCTCCTCCAGCGTCCGATAATTACCGGACCATGCCCACCCCCGCGTCATCCACCTTCTCTCAGCGCCGGGCCGCGGTGATCATGTTTGTGATTGGGTTCGCGCTGGTCGGGATGACCGGTCGCGTTGCATACCTTCAAACCTACGGGCGAGAAAAGACGATTCGCTCTGCCGAGCGCCAGCAGTACCAGAAGGAGACGCTCGCCGCCCGCCGGGGCGACATCATCACGCGCGATGGAAACATTCTCGCCGGTACCGTGCAGACCCGCGCGCTCTATATCGATCCGAAGTTCATGCAGGACTGCTTCCAGCAGGATGGGCGCAGTCTCGTCGAGATGGATGACGCCATCGAGAAGCTCGCGCGCCTCCTCGACAAAGATCCATCCGAGCTCAGCCAGCAGCTCAGCGATCGCCAGGAGAGCCGCTACCTTAAGGTCGCGGAGAATCTCGACGACGTGCTCTGCGAGCGCATCGCCAAGCTCAATCTGCCCGGCGTCGGCACCGAGCCGATGGACGTTCGCTACTACCCCATGGGCGCCATCGCCTCCCACATCCTCGGCGGCACCGGCAAAGACGGGCATGGCCTCGACGGCATGGAGATGCGTTTCGACAAGCTCCTCGCCGGCCGCGACGGCTGGATGCGGGCGCTCAAGGACGCGCGCCGCCGGCCGATCACCGTCGCCGCCGAAGACTACTGCCCGCCGGAGCACGGAGCGCATCTAATCCTCACGATCGACGGCAACATTCAGACCAAAGGGCATGTTATTATTGGCGAGGATGGATTGGTGCAGGGAACGATCAACGCCGGCACGGTGGTCAGCAGCGGTCGTATTAAGGCAAAGGTGACGGCGAGTGACCGAGTTCATTTATTGAAGACGGCGACACTCATCGGAGAAGTCCTCACACCGACGCTCATCATGGAAGAAGGCGCCAAGCTCCAAGGCGCGGTCGATATGGGGGTGGCCGCTTTGTCCGACGAGCTTCCCAAATTGCCGGGCAGCGTCAGTGATCTTTCTGCGCACCGAGCCAAGCAGGTGGTGGTGCTCGATAAAGAGGCTAGCGGCGACGCGCGGCGATAGGTCTGTCGGTTCTCTCCTGTTCGTGTCCGACCCATGCGAAGCCGCAGCTCTTCACCGCCGTGTTTTTTGCTCTTCTTCTGTTGCTTCTGTATCAGATCGCTCTGATGTTTCGGCCGTTTCTCTTTCCCGTCCTCTGGGCCGCGCTTCTTGCCCATCTCACCTGTCCGCTCCATGTACGGTTCACCTCGTTTGTTCGCGGCCGGGAAGCCGTGTCAGCCTCCTGTCTCACCCTCTTGGTTCTGGCCCTCGTGGTGGTTCCGATTTCAATGATGGGGGTGTTACTAGCACGTGAAGCCAGTACCGCTGAACAGACTATTCGCGTGTGGATCTCGAGCGGGGCGCTCCAGAAGTTGCCGGAACAAGTGCGCACGTGGCCGGTGATTGGAGGACTTCTCCAGCAGTTTGGTGACAGCGCGGTCTTGACGCCTGAATCTCTGGAGCAGGGTCTCCTCTCGGCTGCGACATTCCTCAGCCGTTTCTTTCTCAATCAGGTCGGCGACTTGTTGAAGAACGCCTTTCTGCTGGTGACGGATTTCTTTCTTATGCTCTTTGTCCTGTTTTTTCTCTTCAAGGATGGGAAGCGATGGTTGGCGTCCCTTCAGGAAGTGATTCCCCTGGATGCGTCCCATAAGCAGCGAATTGTCGATCGCGTGGATCAGACCATTCGTGCCGTGGTGAAGGGGATAGGGGTGACCGCGATCGTTCAAGGTCTTTTTGCGGGGCTGGCCTATGGGGTCCTCGAAGTGCCGTTTCCCGTCGTATTGACGGCGATGACGGTGATTCTTGCGCCGCTTCCATTCGGTGGGACTGCATTGGTGTGGGGACCGGTCGTGCTGTACTTTTTCATGGCCGGTCCGCTGTGGAAAGCCTTGGTCATGTTGGGTTGGGGGATTGGTGTGGTATCAATGATTGATCAGTTTCTTCGCCCCTGGTTGATCGGTCATGCGGTTCAGATCCCCGTGCTCTTCCTCGTATTCAGCGTTCTCGGTGGGCTGGCGCTCTATGGCCTCATCGGGCTCTTCGTGGGACCGGTTCTGGTGAGTCTGTTGATGACCATCATTCAGATTTACCGGGAAGAATATCACCATGCTGAAGCCGCTCCGCCCACTGGCCCCGCCACACCGTCGTAGTTCGAAAAAACTGTCGCTCGTGAAACGTGAAGCGTATCTTGCAAGCCGAGAGGTTCTCCGTCAGCGAACGACGAGATATGAGAGACGAACGACGTTTCACGAGCAACGCGGGTGGCACTGCTCTTTTGATTGATTCATTCCAGTGGAATGGTGATGGCGATCCCACCCATCACATCATTGAGTTTAAAGTCCCGTTTGGGGCTGAGCAGATGCCCGTTGTGGCAGTCGACACAGGCCTGTGAGACGGCGAGATCGGGATAGATCGCCTGAAAGTATTGCTTCTGCCCACTGTTCACGATTCCAGTGACCGGCAGGTCTGGATTTTTTCTGAGAGACTCCAGCGCGTTGCGCTCCAGGTCGCTCGCCGGAGCGTTACGTCGGTAAATAGGCCAGAGCCCAATCAGTCGATACCGAACCCCACTTCCGTTCTCGGCTGCCAGCTTGCCCGAATGCTGGAGAAATTGGGCCGGCAACATGAGGGTGTTTTCCAGCTCCCAATGTTCAGACGCGGTCGTGACGCCTTTCGCCTGGAGTCGATTGACGATTTCTGTCGTGTACAGCGTGCGATCGGCCTTGATGACGGCATAGATATACGCAGCCGCTTTCTCGGGTGGAATACCGGACGATGTCGCGCGTTCCTTGGCAGAGAAGGCAGAGGGCTCCCACCACAACCCAGAGATTAGGACGATGAGGGTTGTGGTGCCGAGCCAGACGTTGATTCGGTACATGAAGCCTCCTGTGTGGGCGGCAGAAGTGGAATCGTCGGAAGGGTGACGATGCAGGAGGTGCCGATCCCTTCCTTGCTCTCGATTCTCATGTCCCCTCCGAATTTCTTGATGATGCGGCGTGCGACGGTCAAGCCGAGCCCGGATCCCTCGCCCTGCCCCTTGGTAGTAAAGAATGGGTCGAAAATTTTCGAGAGATGCTGTTTCGGAATGCCGGGGCCTGAATCCGTAATCGTGGTCACGACGGATGTATCGGTCAGGGAGGTCGAAAGGCCTAAGAGACCTCGGCCCTTCATCGCCTGAATAGCGTTCATCAACACGTTTGTGAAGGCTTGTCTAAGTTGGTCGGGAAGGGCCAGGACACAGGTATCTCCCGCGTACGTTCTTTGAATGGCTAGTTCTGACGTGCCCATGCCTTCTGTGAGTGTGGTGATGGCCCGATCGAGTTCTTGTTCGAGGTGAACCGGTTGCCGCTGGTCCGATGTCTCGCGAGCTGTGACGCCAGTGAAGTCTCGAATGATCGAGGCCATTCGACGCCCGTGCCGGACGATGTCGCGGGCATAGGATCTGACACGGTCAAGGTTGGCTTCTTCTTCGATGGCTTCTCCCAGCCCGAGAATTCCAAAGAGCGGATTGTTCAACTCATGTCCGATTCCGGCGGTCAGGGTTCCTAGGCTGCCAGATTTCTCGGCCTGGATGAGTTGGTCTTGGAGGCGGCTCTCGTCAGTCGTGTCCCTGAAGACGAGGCCGATCCGATCCTCTCCTTGATTTCTCCCTGCCATATGGAACCACTGATAGTGATACCGTCGGAGGCCAATCTGAATTTCTTGTCGGTGGCCTGGTCCCTCCGCGCCCATCAAAGGGGCCAACGGGTCACGGGCAGTATTGGTGACCGTGGCATACTCTTCCCCTGATGACGTCGTGGCATGTTCCCCGTTCCCCGCACGTCGGAATTCTTTTCGCAGGTGCTCTCGCACAGTAGCATCGACGGGGAGTATATCGAACAACGGGATTGATTGGGCCGAATCAAGTATGGATTGAAAGGCCGTGCGTCCGACTTGGTTGATGTACTGCAGCTGTTCCTTGTGATTGACCATGATGATCGGGGTTGGGACTGCATCAAGAATTTCGTCCGTCGAGTGAAGCAGGGACTCCACTTGTTGGGTTTTGCTGATCACCTGATCGGTCAGTCCCGCAAAGGCGGCCTCCAATTGGCGATTCATTCGATTGAATTCATCGGCCAGATCCTGGATCTCATCGCCGGTCTGAATGTCGATGGGTTGCCGAAGCTCACCGCGCCCGATCGATTGTGCTGCTGCCTGTAATCGGCGCACCGGCTTGACGATACGATTGGCCGCAAGATAGCCAAGAGACGTCATCAATCCAACAGCGACGAGACTGAATACTGCCATCCAGGTGAGGAAGTGACGAATCGGGGCAAAGAGTTCGTCAGAGGCTTGCCACACGAAGGTGTGCCAAGAGCCTTTGCCTGGATCGCCACTGGCGGCACGGCTGGTTTCTGGCACAGGGGCGAATCCGATTATCGAAGTTGATTGTCCGCCGTGGCCATCGCTTGGCGCGCTGACCCAGCCTGGCTGAAGAGGCGTGACGAGCGGAATGAGCTGTGCGTCGGAAAGCGGGACACCGGTCGGCAGAATGGGGCAGCTCATGACGATGCCACGATGGTCGATCAACATCACATGCCCGGTCTTGCCGAAGCGAATGGGAGAGATCGACGGCGACACCAACTCTTTCGCGTCGATCACGCGATGAAGCACGCCGATGGCTCCATATCGGATGCGATCCATAATGGGAAGAGAAATGCTAATGACATAGGTTTGGGCACGTTCATCGAAGTGCACATCTTCGATGAAGAGCTGGCCGACTCCGCGATGGAAGGCGCCTTTCCACCAGGCTGTGTCTTTATTGGCAAAGGGAGGCAGCGTGGTCGAGGCGGCAACCAGGTTGCCCTCAACGTCGGTGATGTACACCATCTTGGTGGCAGCTCGGACCACTTGCGGGATCAGTTGATCGGCTTCGCTCTTCGCTCCCGAAATATATTCTTGAATCAGGCCGGCGATGTTGCTTCCAGTGATGGTCTGGACTGTTGCAGGGTCTTTGGCCTCCCACCCTCCTTCGAGCCGGTTCACCGCCCGATGCCGTTCATCTTCCGTCATGCCCAGCAGGGCATCGCGCCGTTGTTCAAGTTCACGGACGATGGAGGGGTCTGCCGCAATCCGTGCAGTCCTGGCGACTTCATCCGACATCAAGAGATCGATTTTTCGTGCGGTCTCCTCGGCCAGAGCCTTGAAGCTTTCGCCGCTGACAACCTGGATCTCGCGAGAGCCTTGCCAAAAGGCAAGACCGAGACCCACCATGAGGGGAACGACCCCCACGAGCAACATGGATAGAATCAGTTTGAGTTGAAGTCCCCATCTTGTTGTCGTCCGAGATGCGGGGGATGCGGGATTCATGACAGGCGTCCTTGTCCGGACGACTCGGCGTTAGGAAATGTCAAGGTAAAGGTCGTTCCCTTATCGATCTGACTGTCGACAGCGATTGTGCCTTGCATTTTGTTGACGATCGTTTTGACGTTATAGAGTCCTAGCCCCGTGCCTTTGCCGGGGGCTTTCGTCGTGAAAAACGGCTCGAAAATCTCATCGAGCTTGTCCAGGGCGATTCCGCATCCCGTATCGGAGATCCGGACGTGAACCTGTCCATCGTGGAGCCTGGTCTCAAGCGTCAGTGTGCCGCCGCTGCGCTCCATCGCATGGACTGCATTGGTGATGAGGTTGACGAGGACATGCAGTAATTCATCCGGGTTGCCTTTGACGGCAACACATGGCTGGTACTGTTTGCTCATCTCAATATCGTGAAGGCTTGATGCGTATCGTGCAATTTTCAGCGCCTCGTCCAGCTTGTCGTTGACAGGCACCAGCACATCTTGGTGCGGGGATGCGCGCCGTGAGTAGCGAGTGAGGTCCCGGCAGATGGCACTCGTCCGTTTGACGGCTTCAATAATGTCCTGAGCTTGCTCGTGGACGGCGGTCAGGTCGCGTTCCTCTGTAAGGTTTTCCGCCAGGCCCAAAATGAGTTGCAGGGGGTTGTTGATATCATGCGCGATTCCCGCGGCAAGTGAGCCGATTCCCGCAAGTTTTTCCGACTGGAGGAGCTCGGCTTCGAGCTTTGACTCATGCTGAATCAGTTTCCACAGCAGCCGGGAGGCCGATCCACTGAGGATGTCTGCGGCAGGAGGTTTATGGGCATGCAGATACCGCTCCATCTCCGGATCGCCCGTGACATCCATAATCAGGCTCACGCCATGATTGCCAATCAGGTCAGGCACATTGGTGGTCACGGGAATCTGAAGCTCCCGCGCGCGTTGCAGCCCTGGCGCCGCAGGATTACGGTCTGCAATGCCGACGATCTCAATCGACGGGATGTGGTGCAGCAGATCTATCAGCGCGCGGCCACCGCGGCCTGCTCCCAGAATGGCAATTTTGGTATGGTCAGAGATCTCCACTCAGGCGGTCTCCCTGTGGCAAGGTTGTGTCTCTCTGTGCCGAGGAGAGCAAGGAGCGGAGTGCCTCTCCTCGCACAAGTTGGAACGGAGGCGTATTGTCACAGTTTTGCCAGCTCCCTCTGTTCTATCGCTCGGGCGACGGCCGACCTCAGCTTTTCTCCTTCGACCGGTTTGACGAGATAATCCACGACGCCTTGCCGGAGGAAGGATGTCGCCATATCGGTATCCGGGAAGCCGGTCAGTACGATGAGCGGAACGCGAGGGTAGTTGCTCCTGAAGTAGGCGACGGCTTCGGCTCCATTGATTTTCGGCATACGAATGTCGCAGATGACGACGTCGAGGAGGAGTCGGTTTTCGCCAGAATTAATGACTTCGATCGCCTTCTCGCCGTTTTCCGCTTCAAGGACTTCATAGCCGGCTTTCTGCAGCGTCATCTTCACGACTTTGCGAATATCGGGCTCGTCGTCTACTACGAGCACACGCCCCTCGCAGGCCTCTCCCCCGATGAAAAACCCAGATTTGAACTCATCCATGGCATCCTCCTTGGTTGATAGGTAAATGTAGTCGCGTCATGGTCGGCTCATATGTTCTTGCCCCACCTGAAACGCAATGCGCGTGCCAGCATGGCTATGCGGCAAGGGTTCAAGTTTCCCAGCAAAGCGGTGTCTTCTCGTGACACGATGCAGGCACTCGTGGTGGCTATCAACCAGCCTGTGCTGAAATCCACCACCAATGCCAGAAACCGTAGCGCGCGAGCTGGTTGCTCCGGTTTGCTTATGTATTTAATTGAAACCAGTTGAACCAGATCAACTCGTCCCATCAGCCTCGCTCAGCTAGTTCAGGCTGGTCCGAATTGCCTTTCAGTCCGGCGCTGAGGTATTCTCTAACCTATGAGATCGGAGGGGTGATGATTACGCCAGATGTATTGACAGAATATGTGCGCAGGACGATGCCGGATGCCACGGTCACGGTCTCGGACCGAACCGGCACGATGAATCATCTCAAAGTGGTGGTGATCTCGGCAGCCTTCGCGGGGAAGAACCTGTTGGATCGACATCGCTTGATCTATCAAGCGTTGGATGCCCCAATGAAAGACGGGCGGATTCATGCGCTTGAAATTACCGCTAAAACCACAGATGAAACCTAGGAGGCCGACCCATGGCAGATCCAATTCAAGAAGAAATTGACAAGGAAGTCGCCACGCACAAGATTTTGATCTACGGCAAAGGCACTAAACAGATGCCGATGTGCGGATTCACGAGAGAGACGATTCAGTTTTTCGACAAGTACGGGTATCCGTTTGAACTTATCGATGTTCTGTCTCAACCGACCAAGCGAGAGGCGCTCGCAAAAATGACCAACTGGCCGACCCTTCCCAAGGTGTTCATCGACGGACAGTTTTACGGCGACACCGATGTGCTGGATCCGATGGCGGCCAAAGGCGAGATAGAGCCGCTGCTGAAAAAGGCATTCGGAAAATAGAGTAATCGAGAAGATCAGAAAGATCAGGAAGGGCGTCTGCCAAACTCTCCTGCTCGCGCAACGCGCGGCCTCAGAAGGCCCTCGTTGGACGCGTGCAATCGAGAGTTCGACAGACGCCCTCCTACTTTTTGTCACTCAGCGGCTTGGGAGAGGAAGGAAAGAGAAGAGCGACCTAGCTTGCTCACAACTGCTCACGGAACCCCCACGATGAAACGGTGGTCGTTCGACGTGCGCAGTTGTGACCAAGCCAGGCACCGCGTGAATACGATCCGGAAGCAAACCGAGAAGAAATCACTTGGGCTTAGGTTCCAATCCTGGCAGGATGCCGCAAGAGTCTTATCCAGCGTCGCAAGGCAAAAGGAATCTTAGTTAGACCTAGATAATACATAATTGGATAATATGGCTGATACACAAAAACTGATAGCTGAAATCGATACTTTGGTTCAGCTCGCAGAACGGCTAGCCCGAGACGCGGAGTCTTCTGAAAGAGGGCTTAGATCCGAACGAGTCGAAGAGCTGTCCTCAATCGCTGCGCGCGGTGGGCAAATGATTCGAAAACTCTACGGTTCTGGGAGTCAGTACGAGCAGAACTGGCAGCAGGTGCTTAATACGAGTGGTTTCACGAGTATGCACAGCCACTTTTTCAGGCACGTCAGTGAAGTGTGCGGTATTCTCAAGGGTGTACAGCATGATCTCAAGGCCGGCTTGCTTCTGGACTTCAAGCTTCTACTCCAAGCAGAGATATTTGCAGACTTTCTCGAAATGGCCGAGCATCTTCTCGGTGGAGGTTACAAAGATGCCGCAGCGGTGCTGCTTGGGGCGGTGTTGGAAGACTCGCTTCGGAAGGTAGCTGCTTCGGCTGGAGTGGCAACAGTTGGGGTCAATGGAAAAGCGCTTACTATTGATCCGCTGAACGTCGCAATCGCCAAGGCCGGCACGTATGGGCCCATCGTGCAGAAGCAGATTACCACTTGGGCAAATCTTCGCAATGACGCTGCCCACGGCAATTTTTCAAAGTACGACGCAGACCAGGTTCGGCAAATGCTTCAGTTTGTGCAAAAATTTTGTGCGGACTACCTGAAGTGACTTTACTCGGAGGACTGCTGTTTAACAAACCATTGCAGCAGATAAACACTTTTCCTCCATTCTTCCTGTCGGGTGCTTGCCGCTTGGCGGCAACACGGTTGATCCCTCAGGGGCAATGAGGCGGTGGCTATAAGTAATCTTGTCATTCGAGTAGTCCTTCCAAGCTCGCTCGTTTTCTCTTCAGGGATGGGGGCTGATTGATCTCCCACTGCGCGCGTCCAACGAGGGGAGTCTTCGACCGCGCGTTGCGCGAGCACAGGAGATCATCAGGCTCCATCCCTTCACCTTTTTGCTTCCGCCGGCGGCCAATTCAGTTCCGCATGTCTGCCACAGTAGAAGCAGGAAAGACGGTAACGGGCTTTGCGTCTGGGATTCGGCATGGAGGTAAAGGTGATGGGAGTGTCATCGAAGGGGCAAGTGGGCTGATCGTGCAGGAGATGCACTTCGGCCATCATCGTGATCGAGGCGCCGTCCCACGGTGGGGTTGGCTGTTCCTTTCCGATAATCTGCTCCTTCGCATGACACTGTTTGCATTCGGCCTCATACGTCTTGATACGGGCCAGATGGAGGGTGTGGTCGGTCACGTTCATCGCTCCGCCGCATCCGGGCTTGGGACAGGTCAGATGTTCATGTTGCAAGGCCTGCACAAACCGATCGTGCGCTATGCGTTCTTGCTCTGACTTCATGATGCCTCCTTCAAATCTTTCTCTTCGTCACTTCTGCGTATTCCTCTCAGAGGGTGCCTGAAGTGCCCATCACCGCGAGCATTGCCCCCTTGCTGTTAACAAGACTCTTGGGACCTGCCAACTCAAAACTTAACATTCATAATTCAACACTCGCGCCACCGTGGCGCGCTATATCCCCCAACCTCCGCTGATTTGAATATTCGCGCCATTTACGTACCGCGCTTCGTCGCTAAGCAGATATCGCACCGCAGCCACGGTATCGTCGACCGTTCCGATGTAGCCTGCTGGGATACGTTTTGTCATGCCGGCGAGTTCTCCT
>JBBRRN010000090.1:0-10122 GCA_038200685.1 Nitrospirales bacterium | reverse complement strand
GATCCTGGCTTCGGGCTTGGGGCAATATCTGACCACGCCGTACTCTTATCTCGCAATTACCAAGCGCTCGGTCTATGTGGATCATCACACCCACGAAAATCAAGAGAGCAAGCGCCTGACCGTCGTTCCAGGAAAAGGCAAGTATATTTTTGTCTACCCGTTCCTGAAGACGCGAGAATGGTTCCTCCTCACAAAGGCAGCGCGGCAAGGTATGATGGATGAACACATTGAAGTCGGCCATCGCTTCCCCTCTGTGAAGTTGAATACGACGTATTCATTCGGGTTAGATGACCAGGAATGGGTCGTGGCATTTGAAAGCGATAAACCGGAAGACTTTCTGGATCTCGTGATGGCCTTGCGCGAAACCGAGGGCTCCCGATACACGTTGCGCGATACCCCGATTTTCACCTGCATTCGCAAAAGCCTCAAGGAAACGCTCGACACCCTCGGCGGCTGACGCGACGCGGAAGAGAAGGATTGAACACGGCGTTCGATCTCACGATCGAAGGCCGTGTTCTTTTCCGAGGACTCCCCCTGCAGACTGTGCTGCCGACATCTTGTGACTGCCACGCTGTTCCCGTGTAAACATTTACCCAGCGCGGGCTCCCCACTTTGACAGCGAAATCGCCTGTATGGTACCTGTACACTATAAACCGTGTGCGACTTCAGGTTTAACAAGCAAGACATTGCATCGTCCGTATATTAGCCAATCAGAAGCAAACCCAACAGGATGCTAAAAAACCAGACTTCATACCCACCCAACCCAGGCGCACCAAGACGCGCCTGGGCTTGGAGGGTGAGAAGAGTGGGTTTTTCAGCATCCTACTAGAAGCGCCTCGGCGGGCCAATGTCTGACAATAACGCTCTCTACGCGGTTCGCTTTTCGGACGGATCGGTCAGCCTGTACATCGACGAAGACTATGCGACAGAACGCGGAGTCGATCCAGCCACTCTCACTCGCGTGGAGATCCCGCGCGACATGTTTGTCAGCGGAACCATTCAAGAGATTCGTGAATATGTCGCCCTCTATCTGGAATCGCGTCACTCCGGCAACCCATAGAAGCTCATAGCCCAATGACCACAATCGCCCCATCAACCTCGCCGCTAACCGTTGAAACGATCCGATCGGTCATTGATGCTATGCCCATGCAGGGGCGGATTATGCTTCGATTGATCCTGCTTCAGTACTTCGACGTGACGGACCAAGAAATCCTGTATATCGTGGCAGATCGACCAGATCCCCGCTGCGTCGCCGGAACCAAACCTACCAACACCACCATGACCAAAGAGTCGATTACGGTGGTCACAGACAGGCGCGACCAATACCGCAGACAGGCGCGGCTCAAGCGGGAGCGGACGTGGCTACAATGCGAGAGTCTGCGGAGTCTCGCACAACTCCGCGAGGCCTTCGCCGACCGTGCCCGCACCTTCCTAGCCGAGCGCTTCTCCCTCTCCGCCCATACGCTTGATGCCTTGCACGCATCGGCAAGAACCGTGCTGCCCAAACCGGCAATCCGTTTGCTGGAGCAGCGTTGGGAGGCCGATGAGATCACGGCTGAGGATTATCACCAGCAACGGCTCAGCATCGAATTCCAAACCCAACTCCGCATGGCCGAAAAATATCGCACCAGGCTCAACCTCGCGGAGCGCGAGCGGCAGAGCGCAATCTCCGCGCCGCTCCAGGACCATGAAATTGCACATGTCTGGGGCATTCCCGCCAGCAGTCTCGCCGCCCGCAAAGTGAAGTACCTCACACAGTACCTGCATGCGCTCCAGGCCACTTTACAGACCGACACGGCAGCGACGCTCACATCGCCATTGGATTTGTGGAAGGAAACCTTCTCGGTCCTCGCGATGCAGCCTATTGAACGGTCGCACTCGACCTTTGACGGGCTAGAAAAGACGGAGTCTGCACTCATCGATAAACTGACGGCGATGGTCTGGGGCAACTTACCCGAGGAGATTGAAGTCAAATTCTGGACCTCGCTCGTCTTCGGCGCCAGCTCCAATGCCATGCACTCAGAAATCACCAGGAACTTGTTCGGGCTTCATCGGCTCATCACTGTACTCAACGACATGGACCGCTCTCCCGAAGCCGTGGATGCAGACTTGCTCAAACGGACTGCAGCTACACCCAAGGTGGAAGTCAGAGCACTTGACGCTCCTGCCGAGCCTCCAGCCAAAGAATTGAGCGAGATGCAGGCTCAGATCCTTAACAGTATGAGGGGAGAAGACGCGAGCGGAAGACCCTCCGACAAGTGGTAGCCCACAGGTATTCATGACGATCAGAGCAGATTGGCGGGTGTAGGAGGAACTGTTCCCTGATTCTAAGGGTAAAAATGCATCCCCAATTGCGCTTTGTCCCCAGTACGGTATAATACAGTCATACCATGGCCACACTCTCCAACATCCTGCCATCGCATCAGCGTCATCCAACAGGACGTGCCATTGTTCTTCTACTCTCCCTCCTCGCTTTCATCGCGGCACCGTTGCTCGTTCATGCATCAAGTCTTCTAGAGATCACTGAGCTTCTCACCCATCCTGAGCAGTACGACCACCAGGAAGTGGTGGTAACCGGCCAAGTCACCAACGTCCAACTCGCGACGAATCGGCAAGGTGAACCGGCCTACGGGTTTCTCTTGAAGGATCAGGCCGGCACGTTGAAAATCATCAGCCTGGGTCAGGTCGAAGTTCGTGAAGGCGACCAGGTGATTGTGGAAGGAATCTTCTCGCGCCTTCGCCAAGCAGGGCGCACGGTCATCTACAACGAAATCAAAGCCCTCTCAATTAAGCCGATGAGTCGGCTCAATCCAGACCTAGTCGGCTGACAGCAGCCTTCATCCATTGACGCCTCGCCCCACCCTGTCCACGCATTAGACCGAGCCTTCACGCGGATATTTGAGCGCCCACAACAGCAATCGGTCCTGAATTCGATCCGGCAAACATTTCACCATCCATGCGCGCAGCCTGGCATCAGAGCCCACGAGATAGCGCGTGTGCGGGCGAGACGCCGTCAACGCATGATGCACCGCTCGAACCACCGCGTCTGGTGAAATCGCTCGTTTCGCTGCTTCGGCAACCGCTTCTCGAATTCGAATCACCGCCTCGGCATAGAGCACCTTCGCCTCCTCACTGACCGACGCTTCAAGACCTTCTGCCTCTTTGGCCGATTTCTCCCAAATCGGCGTGGCAATCGCCCCAGGTTCGATAATCGACACCTGAATTCCCCAAGGCTGCAATTCCATTCTCAACGCATCGGTCAGCGCCTCCAACGCATACTTCGAGGCCGAATACGGTCCCAAGAGCGGAATCGTCCCTCGACCGGCAATCGAACCCATGTTGACAATTCGACCTCGGCTTCGACGCAGCAACGGGAGAAATGCCTGTGTCACAGCAATCTGCCCGATCACATTGACCTCAAGCTGTTTTCGCAATTGTGGTAATGGAATCACTTCAAGGGGACTCCCGATCACGATCCCGGCATTGTTGACAAGCCCTCCAAGCCCCCTCTCGCCCACGACCCGTTGCACCACCTCGACTGATTGCGCAATCGACCGTTCATCGGTGACGTCGAGCGTGATCGGAATAAGTGATGGGCCGGCTTTCCTCGCAAGCGCCTCCCCTGCCCGAGGATCGCGCACACCCGCAAACACCGTCATCCCACGACTGACACAATCGAGCGCACAAGCCGCACCGATGCCGGTCGAGGCACCGGTCACAACAACGATCATAGGCGACGAACGATCAGACATAGGCGAGAGTACCATGAGCGAGCAGTCAACTAACATGTTGCCGAGGAGATCTGCCGACCTTGACAAGCCAGGCTACCTTCCTCTAGCCTAACGCCGTATCAATCGTAAGTGCTTGATAGGATTTCACTATTTTATGGCAAAGATTGCCGTCATCGATATCGGAACGAACTCCATCCATATGGTGTTGGCTGAGATCCAGCCGGATGCAAGCTACAAGATCCTCGATCGTTTCAAAGACATGACGAGACTCGGGAACGGGGCCTTTACGACCCATCGCCTCTCCGACGAGTCGATCACGCGTGGGCTCGACGTCATTCGCAATCTCGTCACCCTGGCCAAGAATAAGGGCTACGATCGCATCATCGCCGTCGCCACCAGCGCTGTGCGCGAGGCGAAAAACGGAGGAGACTTTATCGATCTCGTGGCCGAGCACACGGGATTGACCGTCCGCGTCATCAGTGGCACTGAAGAAGCCAGACTGATTTTCCTAGGCGTCAAAAACAACGTGCCTATGACGGAACAGCCGACGATCTCGGTGGATGTCGGCGGTGGATCAGTCGAACTGATGGTCGGGAATCGTGACCAACTCCTCCACGCAAAGAGCCTGAAGCTGGGCGCCATCCGACTGGCAGATGAATTCCTCAAACGCACGCCACCATCTGAGGGAATGCTCCGCTCACTAGAAGACGCCGTGACGGCCCAGTTACAGAGCGCCCTTGATTCGTTCAAGACAAAACGATTCGATTCCCTGATCGCCACCTCCGGCATGGCGGGCAACTTGGCAGAAGTCGTGCATCTTCGCCGAACGAACCGCCCGCTCCCTCAAATCAATCTTGCTACAATTTCTTTGAAAGACGTCAAAGAGGTCGAGCAGAACCTCCGTCAATCCACCATCAAAGCCCGGCTGGCGATCCCCGGATTGGATCCCAAACGCGTCGATACGCTATTTCCTGCCACAGTGGTCCTTCGCCGTTTGATGGAACTGTCAGGGCGAGATGAACTCATCCTCTGCGACAAGGCCATTCGTGAAGGCATTATCTACGACTTTATCCACCGCCATCGTGAACGCCTCAAAGCGGAAGCGGACATTCCCGACGTGCGGCGGCGCAATGTCATGGCACTGGCCCGTGGCTGTCACGCCCCCGAAACCCATAGCCTCCATGTCGCCGGCTTAGCCCTGCGCCTCTTCGACCAAACAACACGCCTCCATCGCTTGGGGCTCACCGAGCGGACCTGGCTTGAATATGCCGCGATTCTTCACGATGTCGGCTACCTCATCAACGAGCGCCAGCACCATAAGCATGCCTACTATCTGATAACCAATAGCGACCTCGGAGGATTGTCCGGCGAGGAGATTCAGGTGGTCGCGAACGTGGCACGCTACCATCGGCGCGCAATCCCTCAACTGAGACATGAGGGATTCAACGCCCTCTCACCCAAGTACAAACGCATCGTGCGAATCCTGTCTGCGCTGCTTCGAGTCGCCGACGGTTTGGATCGGACTCATTTTTCGCTCGTCCGTACCCTTAACGTAAAGCTGGGTGCGACCATCACCATCACCGTGCACGTGACGGGCGATGCGGAGTTGGAAACCTGGGCGGCCGCAGGCCGGGCGGATCTCTTTGAACGCGTATTCCGCCGCCGCGTTAAGTTCTCCGTCATCGTACAAGACGAGGCCGCATGAGCGATCGCCCCCCAGTATCCAGACATCCTCACCCGTATCCAGGAAAACTGATCACCGTCGAAGGCATCGATGGGTCCGGCAAAAGCACGCAACTGCAATTGCTGCACAAGTGGCTGGAGTCGAAGGGCCATCGAGTCTTCTTCACGGAATGGAACTCCTCGGAACTAGTCAAAGACACGACCAAACGGGGAAAGAAAAACAAAAGCCTGACCCCGACGACGTTCAGCTTGTTACACGCCACAGATTTTGCCAGTAGGCAGTATCATGAAATTTTGCCCCCGCTCAAAGCCGGCATGATCGTCCTGGCCGACCGTTATATGTATACCGCATTTGCACGTGACGTGGTCCGCGGCGTGTCGCCGGAATGGATTCGCAAGCTGTACAGTTTCGCCATCACCCCGGACATGGCCTTCTATTTCAAGATCCCAATCGAGACGGCCATCTCACGACTCCTCGGAGGCACGCGCGGACAATTCAAGTTCTACGAAGCCGGCATGGATTTGAACCTGAGCCCGGACATGACCGAAAGTTTCCGCATCTTCCAATCACGCATCCTGGCCCAGTACGGGAAGATCGTCGATGAGTTTCAACTCATCACAATGGACGCAACGAAAGACATCGAAGCCCAGCAGAACGAGATGCGCCGGCTCGTGGAAGAGGCGCTCAAAGATTACAAACCAAGACGGGGCACCCATGGTCGACGCACAGTATTTTGGCGACGGTTTGACGAACCTAAACCCGAGTGACCTCAAAGGGAAACTCATCGCCATCGAAGGCACCGATGGGGTCGGACGGTCTACCCACATCGAGATGTTGCAGGAGTGGCTTGAGGTGCAGGGCTATGGCGTGCTCACGACCGGCTGGACCCGTTCAAATCTCATGTCGAAGACGATCGAAATGGCGAAAGAAGGCAACATTCTCGACCGGTGGTCGTTCAGCCTTCTGTACGCCACGGACTTTGCGGATCGCCTTGAACACGAGATTATCCCCGCGCTTCGCTCGGGCTTCATCGTCTTGGCTGATCGGTATATCTATACCGCCTTTGCCCGTGACTTTGTGCGCAGCGGAAACCGCCAGTGGGTGAGAGACGTCTTCGGCTTCGCCTTGGTACCCGATCTTGTCTGCTATATGCGTATTGATGTCGAAACACTCGTGCTGCGCGTCATCGAAACCAAAGGGATGAACTATTGGGAATCAGGAATGGATCTTCGTCTCGGCAGCGATCTCTACGATAGCTTCAAGAAATACCAGTCGCTCCTGATTGAGGAATTCGACAAAATGGCGAAGGAGTTTCACTTCGAAGTGATCGATGCCAGACAATCGCCTGACGAGATTCAAGCCGCACTGCGCAACAAGATTCAGCCGCTCCTCACCACCAGCCTACAAAGCCCAAAGCTGCCCTCAGACCACATCATCCAGCCGGCTCCATCCGCCTAACAAGACCACCGCACAAGACGAGCGAAGATCCGATGTTCGAGGTTTGCTAACCTACGAAACTCGGATCAGCCCTTTCTCGCAGTTTCACACTTCACGAGCCATGCTCTGTGGCGCTGGATGGCTCAGCATCCCTCCAGTATCGTGCTTCAGTCATATCTTTTGGTATTGGTTGAGTCTGATATCGTCTGGGGCAGGTCAAAACCAACCGACTCGTTGCCGATGACGGGAGCACAGACGTAGACGTTGGAGACATGGATGCGAGCGAAGACCAGTCCCCAACGGGTTGTACTCCGGTCGCGGATCTGCCTGGTGGCGGCCGAGGGGTTCCTCAATACGGTTCAACGAAGCAGGACCCGTCGGGTCTGCCCGAGGATGCCCCGCATGGGCCAGTGCCCACCGCCTGTCGCCCCGAAAAGTCAGAGCCAGCGTGGAGGCCACGCGGCAGACGACGCCGCCAGACGCGACCCCCTGGCGCACGCCCAGGGAATCAATCATGCCAGCGTGGCGCGGGTCTAGGACGCGCACCGCTTGCACCCGCACCGGATCGGAACGTTCAAGCTGTCGAAGGACACGCGGTGTGTGGAGACGACGGATGTGGTGACGGCGATAGACGAGTTCATTCGGCTCAATAACAAGAGCCTCAAGCCGTTCGTGTGAACCCAACCCGTCAACGACCGTCTAAGAAGATCACACATGGTAACGCCGTGATCGAGACACCACCCTAGCCCTTCTCCTTCCGTCGCGAACAGACCGACACCCGTGACGCGGTATTTTTGTCGGTCCCGTTGCCGTCCCGTCTCTCCGGTCTGTCTGGTGCCAGACGAGATAGACCAAAGAGATCAGACAAACGAGGGCGCGTTAGGACAGTCGGAGCGACTTTCTCACGTCCTTGATTGAAATCTCTCTCCATGCACCGGACGGGAGGTCTTCCAGCTTGAAGGGACCGTATTGAATACGCCTGAGTCTGGTCACTTCATGCCTCAATACCATGAATAGTCTTCGGATTTCACGGTTCTTCCCCTGAGTCAGGACCACTTCCAGATGTGATTCGCGTCCGGAACTTTTCTGAATCTTGACGCTGTGGCACTGGAGGCGCTCGCCATCCTCGACGACTCCGACGGTAGCCTCTTTGGCCTGGCCCTCAGTAAATTCTCCCCGCACGGAGACCAGGTAGGTCCTCATCACTTTATGGCCAGGATCGGTAAGATAGCTCGACAGGGCCGAATCGTTAGTGAGCAGGAGGAGGCCACTAGTTGCCTGATCAAGCCTCCCAACGGCATGCAGGTATCCCAGATCCGCGGGCAAGATATCGAAGATCGTCTTACGGCCCTGTTCGTCGCTGTGCGTTGTGACCACCCCTTTGGGTTTATGAAAGAGAATAAATCGTTTCGCCGAGTCTTGAATCGGTTGACCGTCTACCGAGACAGAGTCTTTTGGCCACAAGACCCATGTGGCCGGATCGCGCACGACTCGACCATTGATGCAAACCCGCCCGGACAGAATCCATTCCTGGCTTGTGCTACGGGAAGCAATCCCAAGCTTCGACAGCAGTCGATCCACGGTGACACGTTTAGAAAATATGGAGGCCTTCTGTGTCATCCTGGACCCTATCTATCCTGGAAGCTGACTGGTGGACATTGGCCGCTCTAGAGGATGCTCAAAAAGTCCTGCCTTCTCACCCGCCCAACCCTGGCGTGCCGAGACACGCCTTGGCCCAAGCAAGGCCGCAGGCGAGTTGAAACCTGAGGCGTGCCATCGGGGGTACGTTGAGGATTTCGACGAGCCGAGAATGCCGCTAGCAGGATTTTTCAGCATCCTAATTAGAGGAGACCGCGTTTTTGGAGATAGCCTTTGTCAATAACGGGAGTGGGTCTCGCGGGAAGCTGGCCACGCTCTTGTAACAATCGTTCGACGTATTTCCCAATCAGATCCGATTCGAGGTTGACTTGATCGCCGACTTGCTTGAGACCCAGGGTCGTGACCTTAGCCGTGTGTGGAATAATCGAAACGGAGAAACCACGCTCAGTCACCTGATTAATCGTGAGGCTGATACCGTCAACGGTGACGGACCCTTTCACAATACAGTGACGCAGAATCTCAGGTTGGGCCTCGATCGTGAACAGAATGGCATTCCCATCCTGTTGACGGTTACGAAGCGTGCCGATGCCGTCCACGTGACCGGCTACGAGATGCCCGCCCAGCCGCTCGTTGAGCTTCATCGCTCGTTCCAGATTCAGCGGTGTGCCGGCAGTGAACTGCCCAAGGGTGGTCACGGACAACGTTTCAGGAGAGACCTCCACGGAAAAGTTATGCTCAGCCTTGTTCACCACGGTCAAACAGGTGCCGTTGACGATGATGCTGTCCCCGATTTTGAGGTCGCCCATCACGGCGGAGGCAAGAATCGTCATCCTCGTTCCAGCGACGGTCTTGTCGATCGAAATGATGGCACCCAATTCTTCGACGATGCCCGTGAACATTATTCTTCCCTCATGATTCGTTTTACAACCAAGACAACCATCACAACCAGCACAATCACGCCGAGGCCTGCCAGCGTGCCAATAACGATATTCTCTGTCGCGATCGCGTTCACCATCGGCCTATTATATAGGAGTGAGGCTACGTTCGTCTCATCGTCATCCAAAACACCGCCGCCGCGACGAATTGCAACCCGGCAATGATGGCGAATGCGTTGGCATAGTTCAGATGCGCAATGAGGACTCCCGCTAGGAGAGGCCCACTGGCATGACCAATATCTCCGATTGTCCCTTGCATGCCCATCCCCGCCCCGAGAGCCTTGAACTCGGAACTATCCGCAACCAACGCGGAGGAAGAGGAGGAGATGACGGCTTCGCCGAATCCAAACCCCGCCGAGAGCAACAAGAGCAGCCAAAACATCGACACCTGTGGGATACAAACGAAGGTTACTGCACAGATCACGAGGCCGATGACGATGAGCGGCTGACGCCCGATGCTGTCGGACACCCGACCCATAATCGGTTTGGAAACGAGTGACGTCAGAGCCTGGACCGTAAACAAGAGCCCAACTTCTCCTGGATTGAATCCTGCTGAGATACCATAGAGCGGCAGAAAAGCCATGAGAGCCCCGTTCGCAATCATCTTGGCTGCGTCGGTCGAGCTGGTCACGAGAACCTTGCGGTTTTTTGCGACCACCCGGAAGCCTTTCCACATCTCCGCCAGGAGCGGAGCCATCCCCTTCTCCTGAATTCGTGGTGGAGGCGGTGTGAGATG
>JBBRRN010000089.1:0-10172 GCA_038200685.1 Nitrospirales bacterium | reverse complement strand
CACCATCTGAATCCGGGGTTGCCCGAGCAGGAAGACGACCAGGCTGCCCGTCTTCTTCTTTGGGCCAAGAGTGGGCATGGCCTATTCACTCTGCTATACTTCGCTCGCAAGGAGATTACTGCCATGAATGAACAACTGACCGCCGTTTTCCAACAGGTGCCAGAAGGATATATCGGGTTCGTCGAAGAGCTGCCTGGCGTAAACACGCAGGGAGATACGCTTGATGAAGCTCGGACTAACCTTCAAGAAGCTGTTCAATTGGTATTGGAATCTAATCGCGCTTTAGCAGAAGAATCTCTCCGAAATAAGACCGTGATTCGCGAGCCTCTCGCCTCCATTTCATGAAACGGATCGACCTGATCCGTCATCTCGAACGCCATGGTGCTCAACTTCTTCGCGAGGGCGGTCATCACAGTGTGTACGTGAACCGGACCGCCGGCAAAACGTCAACCGTCCCCCGCCATCGAGAGATCAACGATTTTCTCGCTCACAAGATCTGCAAAGATTTAGAAGTTCCGAAGCCATAGCCAGACTGGCTTTCACTGCGTGAATAATCTCTTTGACGCGAGATGTGCGAGACAGGCGGGACGAGTGAGGCGGGCCGTAGCCCGGGCGAAGGTTCTCTTTACTTCTCTTTAAGAGGAGTGGCCGAGGCTACCCTTTACTGCGCGCATCGAACGAGCACATTCTGATCGTGCGCGTTCTGCGAGCAAGAAGGGCACCTGGCCGCTTCCCGCTCATCCTTTGAGTGACAAGGTTTTCTTTCACCAGTATAATGCACAGCCAATGGCCACCGTGAATCCTGCCGCTCCGAAACAGCCGCTTGCCTTGCCGGATCGTACCCTTGTGGCGGCCACCGTTGAGACTCAGCTTCCCTTTAACGGACAGTTTAAGGCACTCACACCGTTAGCAGGTGACGCCTCCAACCGCCGGTATTTTCGCATCGAGTTGACCGGGGGCGCTGCTTGCTCGGTGATTCTCATGCAGTTGGCCGAGCCTGAGGCCTTCAAGCAATCGGAAGAAGCTGTCAGCGGGGCGGCTCATCAGGTCGCTGAACTACCGTTTCTGAACATTCTCTCCCATTTATCCAAAATCGATGTGTCCGTTCCGCGCCTCTATCACTACGATCAATCGGCGGGGCTGCTGTATCTTGAAGATTTTGGCGATCTCACCCTGGCGGAAGCCTGTCGTGAAGCGAGCGCAGCAGATGTGGCAGTGCGTTATACGCAGGCCGTCGATGCCCTTGTCGAGATGCAGTCGAAGGCCACTTCACAGGCCGACCCGAATTGTCTCGCCTTCCACCGGAGTTTCGATGCGCCGCTCCTCATGTGGGAGTTCGACCATTTTCTGGAGTATGGAATTGTCGCGAGGCAGGGGAAACCGATGTGCGCCGACGATTACCTGCTCATACGAGGCGAATTCGAAAAGATCGCTGAATTGCTTGCAGGCCAACCGCGGGTGTTTGTCCACCGCGACTACCACTCACGCAATTTGATGGTTGATGGCGAACGATTGGGGGTGATCGATTTTCAAGACGCGTTGATGGGGCCGGTCACGTACGATCTCGCCTCGCTGTTGCGCGATGCCTATATCGAACTTGATGAGGCGCTGATCGACCGCTTGATCGACCGCTATCTCGATGGATTGGCAAGGCATCGGCAGGTATGGACCAACCGAGAGGCCTTCCGCCGCCTGTTCGACCTGACAAGCATTCAACGTAACCTCAAGGCGGCAGGGCGATTCGTCTACATCAATCGCGTCAAAGGTAATTCCAAGTTCCTTGCCGATATTCCGCGTGTCTTGGGTTATGTCAAACGCAATCTCCAGAAGTATCCTGAGTTGGACCAGCTCAGGAAACGTCTCTCTCCCTACGTGCCGGAACTACAATGAATGCCGTGAGGCGTGAGACGTTGAACGTGAGACGATTGCGGACCATCCGTTGCAATTTTCCCGCGCAATACCTTTCACCTTTCACCTTCCACGTCTTACGCCTATGAAGGCCATGATCCTTGCAGCGGGTTTGGGGACTCGCCTGAGGCCACTCACAAATACGATTCCGAAGCCGCTTCTCCCAATCGCAGGCGCGCCGCTGATCGTATGGAATCTTTTGCTGCTGAAGCGGCATGGGTTCCACGATGTGGTCATCAATCTGCACTACCTCGGACCGATGATTGAGCAGGCGTTGGGCGATGGTTCGCGGTATGGATTGCGGATCATCTATTCACACGAACCAGTCATTTTAGGTACAGGGGGCGGCCTCAAACAGGCAGAGCCGCACTTTTTCGGAGAGTCGGTGTTGGTGCTCAACGGCGATACGCTCGCGGATCTCGACCTTGGCGCGTTGTGTCAGTTCCATCAACAGCGCGAGGCTGTCGCCACGCTGGTTCTACGAAAAGATCCTGAGGCGGCACGGTGGGGCCTCGTGGAAGTGGATTTGGACAACCGCATCGTGCGGATCACCGGACGTGGGCGCGAAGATCAGGTGCCGACCCGACCTCGTATGTTTGCCGGGATTCATGTGCTCCATCCGCGCCTTCTGCGAGATGTGCCGAAGGGTGTGGCTTCGACTATCATCGATCCCTATGTGGCCGCGATTCAGCAGGGAGAGAAGGTGCTCGGGTATGACTGTGAGGGATATTGGTCGGACATCGGAACGCCGGAGCGCTATGCGCAGGCTGAACAAGATGCATCTTCCGGTCGTATTACTCTCGCCTCAAGAAAGCTGCCTACTTAACAGGGTCTGAAGCTGGATACGCGGGATCTTTGCCGGCCTCGCACCTGTGGTGCAAAAAAGAAAACATGCCCGCAGGATGCTCAAAAAGGCCCTCAGCAAGGCCGCAGGCGAGTCGAAACCGGAGACGTAGCATTCTCACCCGCCCAACCCTGAGCTGTCGGAACAGCTCTTTTCCCGTGTGGGGTACGTTGAGGATTTCGATGAGCTGAGAACGAAGTATGGGTAAAGGCGCGTCTCGGCGCGCTGGGGTTGGGCGGGTGAGAAAGACGACTTTTTCAGCATCCCGCTACAGCTCCTCCGGTTCCTCTTTTTCCTTCTGTTGCTTCAGCAATCGGGCCAGGTAGGTGCGTTGGAGTTTGAGGCGGTCTGCCGCTTTGCTCTGGTTACCATCCGCTTCCTCAATTGCTCGTTCGATAATGTAGCGGCTATGGGCTTCTATCGACTCATGGTAGGGAAGGGAGAGATAGGGGAGGAGTTCACCAGGTTTGGTGCGGCCCATGGTATCCAAAGACAGCATATCCGGTTCGATGGTATCCGATTGGTTTAAGACGACGGCCCGTGCAACGACGTTCTCCAGTTCGCGAATGTTTCCTGGCCACGGGTGCCGGCTCATGGCCTCCATGGCTGCGAGGCTGAACATCATGCCGGGGCGTTTCGCCTCTCTGGCGTGCCGGTTCAAAAAAACTTGGCTAAGGCAGGGACGTCCTCGGGTCGTTCGCGCAGCGGGGGCAGGGTCAGGCTGATAACATTCAACCGGAAAAAGAGATCCTCGCGAAACTGACCGGCCTTCACAGCCTGTTGGAGATTTTTGTTCGTAGCGGCAATGATACGAATATTGACCGACACGAGGCGTGTGCCGCCGACTCGATGGAACTCTCTATCCTGGAGCACACGCAAGAGCTTGGCTTGCAGCGGGAACGACATGTCTCCGATCTCGTCCAGGAAGATCGTGCCTCCCTCCGCCATCTCCAATTTGCCCTTTTGCAGGCGATCCGCGCCGGTGAAGGCGCCGCGCTCATGCCCAAAGAGTTCGTTTTCGAGCAGCGTTTCCGTGAGGGCGACACAGTTGATGACCACCAGCGGCATGTTCTGGCGCAGACTCCACTGGTGGATGGAGCGAGCGAAAAGTTCCTTCCCTGTCCCGCTTTCACCAAGCAGCAACACGCTGGCATCGGACTTCGCGGCGCGTTGGGCGGACTCCATCACCGTACGGATCTTCGCGCTCATACCCACGATCGACGCGTAGCGGCCGTCGATTTCTGATTTGAGACAGCCACCTGCCGTTTGAGGCTGTCACGTTCTATGGCTTTGCCGATCACGATGAGGAGGTGGTCTTTATCCAGCGGCTTGGTCAGAAAATCGTAGGCGCCGGCTTTCATGGCCTCGACGGCGGCATCGATCGAGGCATGGGCGGTCATGACGATCACAGGGAGATCTTCCGTCGGCCTGACTTTCTGGAGCCGTTTGAGGACCTCGATGCCAGTCAGGCGCGGCATATCGAGATCGAGCAACATGAGGTGCGGAGCTTCCTGCTCAATCAGCTCGAGCGCTTCTACCCCATCGCGCGCGATCACGGTTCCATACTCGGAGGCCTGCAAGCGATCCTCCAGCATCGTGGCAATATCAGGATCGTCGTCGACGATGAGAATTTTAGCTTTCATCTTATCCTTCTATTCGTGGGGTGGGAGAGAATGATGCCTTCAAGCTCGCTTGCTTTCCCTCTTTTGAAAGGGCACCCATGTTGGGCTACGTGCGGCCGTTGAACGAGGTTACAGATAATCCCTCCAAGCTTGCTCGCTCTCTCTTCAGGGGTGGAGGCTGATTGATCTTCCACTGCGCGCGTCCAACGACGGCCTTCTGAAGCCGCGCGTTGCGCGAGCACAGAAGATCATCAGGCTTCATCCCCTCCTCTGTTCCGGGAACACAGGACCAACGTGGGTGCCCTTCCAATCCTTTTTGTCGTGGGGGCTCCGCGAGCAAGGGAATCGTCCTCACCCTCTCACTTCTAATCCATGACGTTTATGACCAAACCCGTCAGCGGCTTCGGGAAGAAGTATGTCGATTTGTGGGGCATGCGTTCGCCGGCCGTTGCGACGGCTTGCACTTCGCTGACTTTTGTCGCATTGAGCAGCAGTGCCCCTGTTCCGGCTCCCTTCGCCACCCAATCTAACGCTTCATGGTCGTCCTTCGTGTAGAGGATGGCTTCCTGTTCTTGCGGCGTCGGGCAGAGTGTTGCAACGACGAGTTGTTGGAGCAGCGACACATCGAGCTTGGCGCGGGGAGAGGCTTGTGCGGGTGGGCGATGGGCTGGTTTCAGGCTGAGCGTGACGTAGCGATGGTCTCCCTTCAGCGCCAACCCAAATACCGGTATGGTTCGTCCAGTGGAACGCATCGCCTCGATAAATGTTGCCCGTGCGGCTGCTTGCGTGGCTGCCGTGAACGGAAACTCCTGCAGGTCGAACATGGCGCCTAACAATGATTGCACATGGTCATATGGAGGCAGGGGTGTGGTTGTGACTCGATGCGTCGGGAGCACGGTTAAGCCTGGGTCTTCGAGGGCGGTCAACAGCATCAGCACGCTATCATATGATTGCTGGCCGACCGGCGTGGCCTGCTGCCGACGGAGTTTCTGATAGTTCAACGCGGTCTCGTAGCGATGATGACCGTCTGCAATAAACAGCGGTGTGCTGCGCAGGGTCTCGATGGTCTGCTTCAGCACGGATGGATCGGTCACGGCCCAGAGTTGCTGACGGAACCCCACATCGTCACGAAAATCGACCTGCGCGGGTTTCCCCTTCACAGCCCCTTCCAGTAAGCCCATCACGGCTCCTCGAGGGTCGGAGTAGAGCGACCAAATAGGGCTGAAGTTCGATCTGCAGGCTTCGAGCAGATTCAGCCGGTCTGTTTTAGCCGCCGAACGGGTATTCTCATGCGGGTAGATATGCCCCGAATCGAGGGCTTCCAGTTGGACCGTGGTGAGAATGCCCTTGAGAATTTTGGTCGGCGAGCCGGGCGCGGTGTATTCGATCGTATGATAGTAGAGGGTTGGCTGTGTGTCGCGTTTCAGCGCCCCGCTCTTCAGCCAGTCGCAAAGGGTCGATGCGGCACGGGTGTATCGATTATGGGTTGGACCGTCACCGGGTTGATCGAGCCCCAATTCGAGTCGAATGATGTTCTGTTGATGGCGATCGTGTAAGGCTTTCTGTCCGGCCGCATCGATAATGTCGTAGGGTGGAGCCACGACCTGTGTGATATCTCCAACAATCGTCGTATCGTACTGCACGCCATGAAACGGAATGATTGTCGACATAGCAAAGTCCTCTACTGCAGTGAGTGATTGAAGTCGTGGTGGCGCAATGACCCACAGGATGGAACCTTTCCTGCTGCGCGTGCTTTCCGATAGTTCCGGAGGCACAGAATTCGCTGGCAGAGAGGTTATCGATCGCGGGTGACCATATAATCGGCGATCACCGAGAGGGCTCGCTTGGCCGTACTGTCTTCGAACTGATTGAGATCTCGTTGGGCTATGGCGATGTAGGATCGTGCGCAATCCATAGCATAGGTAATCGAGCCGAACTCCTCCATCAGGCGAATGAACCGTCCGAGGTCTTCCTCTGTCAGGGTCCTGGTTTCCATACGGTCGATAATCATCTGCCGGTCCTGTTCCGAACAATGATGCAACAGATGTAACAACGGAAGCGTGGCCTTGCCTTGGCGGAGGTCCTGTCCCAAAGATTTGCCCAAGTGTTCTCCGTTGGCTGTATAGTCGAGCGTGTCGTCAGCCACTTGGAAGGCGATCCCCAGGTGTCGACCGAACCGGAAGAGCGCTTCCTGCTGGGCCTCTGAGGCGTCTGCGAGCATAGCGCCCATGCGACAAGCAGCGGCAATCAGTCCTGCCGTTTTGTATTCGACGATCTTCAGATACTCCGTCTCCGACATCGAGGGGTTGCCGTTGAAATAGAGCTGAAGGACTTCGCCTTCCGCCATCTTCTTGCAGGCCTCGCCGAGCACGTCGTTAATGCCATGGTTCCGAAAGTCGACGATCTGGCAGAAGGCTTTGGAGTAAAGGTAATCACCTACGAGGATGCTGATCTGGTTGCCCCAAACTTTTCTGGCGGTTGGTCGGCCCCGGCGGATATCGGCTTCATCGACCACATCGTCGTGAAGCAGGGACGCGGTATGAATGAACTCTACCAGGCTCGCGAGTTGGTGATGGTCGCGACCGGTATAGCCGCAGAGACGTGCAGAGAGTACGAGGAAGAATGGTCGAATTCGTTTCCCCCCACTGTTGAGAATGTGCGCTGCGACGGTATTGACGAGTGCGACACTGGAGTCAAGGTTCGTCCGAGCCTGTCGTTCCATCCCCTCCAATTCATCGCGGTACGCCTCCCAGACGTCCGCCATGCTGTTGATCGTAGAGGTAATAATTGGGCTGTGGGACATGATGCGGATGGTAGGGCAGAAAAGGAAACAAAGTCAAGCTGATGCCCCTTTAGGGGCCATGCCGGCATGGCCCATCTCTGAGAGAGAATCTTGACAGAAGAATCGTGCTTCTATTATGGTGAAGAAAGTGGTTATTGAGTGAAATTTTCCTTGCGAGTGACGGAGTTATCTGTCTCGGTTGCCTTTCGGTGTCGCCTCCGTTTAGTCGCACCCACGCCCACATTTTTACGAAATATGAATGATGAGCATCCCAGGGCTCCCACCGAAGCAAGGCCTCTACGACCCTGAACAGGAGAAAGACTCTTGCGGGATCGGTTTTGTCGTCAATATCAAGGGCCAGAAGTCTCATACGATTGTTCAGCAAGGCCTTCAGATTCTTGAGAATCTGAGTCATCGGGGGGCGCAGGGCTGTGACCCTTGCACAGGGGACGGCGCCGGGATTCTGCTTCAAGTCCCGCACGAATTCCTCATGCGTGCAGCCGGCGATGCGGGGGTGCTGCTGCCCAATGCCGGGGAGTACGGCGTGGGGATGGTGTTTCTCCCACCTCAGGTCGATGCACGGCAACAGTGTGAGGCGCTCTTTTCCCGAATGATCGGCGAAGAGGGCGCTCGGCTTCTTGGGTGGCGCGACGTACCTGTCAAAAGCGATGCGATCGGTGTTGTGGCGCGAAGCACCGAGCCGTATATGCGGCAGGTGTTTATCGCCCGTGATGTCCTCAATGAAGGGCAGTTTGAGCGCAAGCTTTATGTCATTCGTAAGCGGGTGGAAACGGCCATCCGCGAATCGGCGATTCAGGGGCGTGACTACTTCTACATCTCAAGCCTATCGTCGAGCACCATTGTCTACAAGGGGTTGCTGCTTCCAGAGCAGATGTCCGCGTACTATCAGGATCTGAAGGATGAGCGTCTGATGAGCGCGCTCGCTCTCGTGCATTCCCGCTTCAGTACGAACACCTTTCCCACCTGGCCCTTGGCACATCCCTATCGTTACATTTGCCATAACGGTGAGATCAATACACTCAAGGGTAACGTGAACTGGATGCGCGCCCGGCAAGGGCGGCTCAACTCGGAATTATTCGGCCAGGATTTAGCGAAACTCTATCCAATCGTGTCCGAGCAGCAGAGCGACTCGGCTTGTCTGGACAATGCCGTAGAATTCTTGACCATGGGAGGCCGCTCTCTTCCCCATGCGATGATGATGCTGATTCCTGAACCTTGGGTGGCGAACCCGCAAATGGATCTCGATCGGCGGGGGTTCTATGAGTATCACGCGGCGATGCAGGAACCCTGGGATGGTCCGGCAGCGGTGTGTTTCACCGATGGGAAGCTCATCGGCGCGACGCTCGACCGCAACGGGCTGCGTCCCTGTCGCTATCAGGTGACAACGGACGGCCTGGTGATTTTAGCTTCTGAAGCGGGCGTGTTGCCGATGGATATCAGGAAGATTAGGCAGAAGGGGCGTCTCATGCCGGGCCGGATGTTCATGGTCGATACGGTGCAAGGCCGCATCATCGACGATGAGGAAGTGAAGGCCGAGATCGTGAGCCGCAAACCCTACCGATCCTGGGTCACCCAATATCGGATTTCACTCGACGAGTTGCCCGATCCGAGCAATGTGCCGCAGCCGGACCACCTGACGATTCGCCAGCGCCAGCAGGCGTTTAACTACACCATTGAAGAATTGAAGATGGTCATTACTCCTATGGTGGTGGAGGGGCAGGAGACGACGTCTTCAATGGGCACGGATACGCCGTTGGCGGTGCTGTCCGATCGGCCGCAACTGCTCTTCAAATATTTCAAGCAGCTGTTCGCCCAGGTAACCAATCCACCAATCGATCCGATCCGTGAAGAGTTAGTGATGTCGCTGACGACCAGTATCGGGCCCAAGCCGAATTTGATGGATGAGCATCCGGAGGCCTGCCGCCGCATCAGGGTTAAACAGCCGATTCTGACGAATGCCGAGCTGCAGAAGATCCGCGAGATTGCCGATCCGCACTTTACGAGCAAGACGCTCAAAATTCTTTTTCGGGTGGCCGAGGGACCTGATGGACTCGGGGCAGCAGTTGACGATCTCTGCCGGCAGGCTTCCCAGGCGATCAAAGACGGCTTTAAGTTTCTGATCCTGAGCGATCGCGGGGTGAACGAAGAATGGGCGCCGATACCGAGTCTTCTCGGCATCGCATCCGTCCACCATCATCTGGTGCGTGATTGTACGAGGACGGAAGTCGGCCTCATCGTGGAAACCGGCGAACCGCGTGACGTGCACCATTTCGCCTGTTTGATCGGCTATGGAGCTGGAGCCGTGAATCCCTATCTGGCCTTCGAGACCATCGTGGATCTGGACCGCGAGAGTTATTTCCCTGAGGGGTTGGACGCGCAGACAGCGGAAGGTAAATTCATCAAGGCCATTAATAAAGGCCTGCTCAAGATTTTCTCGAAGATGGGTATCTCGACGGTGCAATCCTACTGCGGCGCGCAGATCTTCGAGGCCATCGGATTGAATGGCGAACTCATCGGTCGGTATTTCACCGGCACGCCGTCGCGCGTCGAGGGGATCGGCATCCGCGAGGTCGGCGAAGAGACGCTCCGTCGCCATCGCCTGGCCTATGAACCGATACCGATACGGCAACTCGATTTCGGCGGGGAGATCCACTATCGCATTCAGGGCGAGCACCACAACTGGAATCCGGACACCATCGCTAAGCTCCAGCACGCGACGAAGGCCAACGACCCCAAGACCTTTGCCGAGTTTTCCCAGCTCGTGAACGACGAGAGCAGTCGGCGCTCAAATCTGCGCGGGTTGCTCGAGTTCAAATTCCTGCCGGAACCGATTCCTGTCGAGGAAGTGGAATCGGCCAAGGCCATCGTCAAGCGGTTTACGATGGGCGCCATGTCCTTCGGCTCGATCAGCAAGGAAGCGCATGAGACCATGGCGATCGCGATGAACCGCCTGGGCGCCAAGAGCAACACCGGCGAGGGCGGAGAAGACCCGGCT
>JBBRRN010000088.1:0-10178 GCA_038200685.1 Nitrospirales bacterium | reverse complement strand
TTCGGCGTGGCAAACAACGATGGAACCGATGGATTGGACGGGTCGTGCTCGTGAATCGGACGGACGAAGATCTCGTCACGACCGTCAAGCTCCATTGGGAAAGCATCACCTTAAAAAGTGTCGGTCCCGTGCTGGGGACACCCGCCCCGTTGTCAGTATGGGACACGGTGAATATCGTGGTCGACCCGCAACAGGTACGCTGGTTCCCGTACATCGCTCATGCTCGCAGGTGATGCCGTCTGGGATGAAGGCCACGATCGTACGATTTCTTAGAAGACAGTTGATTTTTTCCAGCCGTGATTGCCGGATCTTCCTTGTTTCAGCCGTGTCGTAGCCACCAAGCGCGTCAGCCATCAGCAAAACAGTCGACTGATGAATGCCTCAGAAGAAGTGAACCGCGCCGCCTATTGAACGCCCTACGCTCCTCCGACTGGCCCATACGAAATCGGGACGATGTGATCCCCGACTCGGGCATCGGCTTGACCCCACCGATAGACAAACGACTGTGTCCCGGGTTCTTCTGGAATGGCCACTTCCACCAGCCATCGGTGAGATTTCAAGAGCAAGACTGTCCCCTTCACATGATACTCGATCGGACACGTTGTTTTGAGATCTGCCATGGTCTGTGTTTCCGACCAGGTGACCTGGCCGCTGATCATACACACCATAGGAAGGGCAGACAGAATAAGTTCTGATAGCATCGCGCCTCCTTCGATTCATCGGTTCAACCCAATACTCAATACCATGGGATGTGCGCGATGCACCCTAATCACCGGCCATCGGTCCAGCCGAATCGCCAGGTACTGCCCGGCGCATCCGGCTTGGTCCTCAGTGCACGTGTCGCAATCCTGCGTTACGGATTTGGATCCTGCTTCGGCAGCGGTGGATCAAACACTTGGATCCGAATGATGTTCGAGACATTGCGGGCTCCGGATTTGTCTCCTGGGTTGATGATGCGAGCAAAGCCTGCGTCTGTCAGGAGCGCGCCGTCTTTGGCAAACGCGACGATAACTTGATGCTGTCCCTCGATGGCAGGCGCCAATTCTCCCACCGTAAAGGCCTGTTGATAGCAATCGCTGCCTGTCACGAGGATGACTTTCCGATTGAGATCGTTCTTCACGCCAGGATTCAGAATAATCTGTGTCTGAGTGAGCAAATCGTACAGCAATACTCCAGTCCACTCGCCCGTCTCAAAACCAGTTCCCGCCCGATAGAACGCCCACACCGTCGTGTGATAGGGCTGAGCCTGGAGGTTATTGAGATTGAACGTCGTTGGATTCGATACCTTTCCGCCCAAGCGGAACTGCGTGGACGGGCCGCCGGGACAAGCAAGGAAATGTTTGCGCGCAACGTCCGGCGACATATTCTCCGGCGCGGGCTGGGAATTCTGAGCCGATTCCAGCGCGAGCGTCTCCTGAGCCGAGGCAAAATGAGTCATGACAGGGCTCGCGCTTATCAGCGAGACCACCAACAGACTCAGAAACATTCGATTCAACGTGACCATGGTCCATATCTCCTTTTCATACAGGAATTATACGAGCCTTATCATCGACTAAACTTCACGGAGCTCCCCAATTTCAGCCTGAAATTACATTCGCAGCTTGGGAAGATTGTTTCACCTGTAGCGGATGGAGCTTTCCTGTTTGGCTGGTGTCATACCCGCCCAGCGCTTCGATCTCATTTCGAAAGGGACGACTGACAAGCGTCTCGAACAAATGGGCTAACGTCGGATGAGACTTCAGATACGATTTGGGCACGACAAGGTCGTAGCGCGCGGTTTGAAGCGGGACGAAGTCGAGTTCAAAGAGTTGGGCTGCGGATCGAATGCCGACCCCGACATCCGCCTGGCGGCTTGCAATCGCGCGCGCAACTTCAAAATGCGAAGCGACGATCGTGCCATAGCCCCTTACTTGATGATAATTGATTCCCGCCGTGCGCAACCGCTGATCCAGCAGCAGCCTGGCCCCGGCTCCTTCTTCCCGATTCACGAGGGTCACGAAGGGATCGGCTACGTCGCTGACTGCTCGAATAGACTTGGGATTACCCGCTCGAACGAGCAAGCCCTCTTCCCAAGTCGCAAATGTGATGACCTCATAGTTCGAACCTTTCAACGCTCTCCGGAGGAACGGCAGGTTTGACTCCCCCGTCGTCGGATCAAAGAGATGCAGCCCGGCGACATGAACCTCACCCTGCTGCAAAGCCCGAAGCGCCGCCATACTTCCCATCGTCCAGCCGACCAAGGATGTATGGTCCTTGCGCCGTCGCATGTGCTCACCTGCCAGGAAGATCGCTGGATCACAGCCTGCCACAGAAATGGCTTGTTCAATCGCCTGACGATCGCGCGAGAGTTTCACTCGCACCGTCGCACCCGACGTCTGACCATGCGCCTCGACGACGTACCCATCAGCGGGAACGGTGAAGGAAAGCACGTCACCTAATCCGGCTATCGGTCGCACGACTGTCCTCGAACCCACCGTAGACACCTTCACTCGGATGGGTGATGCCTTCACGTCGCGTTGCGGAAGATGGCCGATTAACTTGCCCTCAACGATGTCCTCGGCTGTCCTGATGTTGAAAAGATCTTCAACGCGACAAGCCAGTACCGAAGCCAAATGAAGGGCAACGGCTGTTGTCGGCAAATACAGACTCGACTCAATAGCAGAGATCGCTTGCCGCGTGATGCCTGCGCGAGCAGCCAGTTCGCCCTGCGAAAAGCCTTTCTGGGTCCTAAGCAATTTGAGATGATTGGAAAAATTTGAGATCGTTGAGGTCGGCTGCTTCGTGATTTTCATGGTCAATGAATAGCAAGTATACTTGCTATATGTCAACAATCATGTCTCTCGTAATATAAAATTATTGGGTAAAATTTATCCCTATTATCATTGACTATGGCATTTAAAAAGATTTATTCATTCATTAAATTATATTGTTGATAAAGTTGATTAACTTATATTATAAAGCTACAACTTAATCACGATCGGAATAGTGTGGTATTGAGTATCCCGTCTGGTAAGTGCAAGAGAATAAGAAATGGCTATCACTCGGCAACACCTCAACGGGTTCGTAGATGAGACACACCGCCAATTGACGCAGCAGATCCTTCAAGCACTTCAAGAGATTCGTTACGGCTCAGTGGAAATCATCATCCACGATTCACAAGTGGTCCAGATCGAACGCAAGGAGAAGATCCGCATCGACACGGACTCTTCACGGACTACGAAATGAGCAAGGTGAATGTGGCCATACAATACTGTTGTCGTTGTTAAAGGAGAACACCATGCCATCCAGACAACTGGAGGCAGAGCGATTCACATTTCAACCCCTTAATTTAATCGGTAACTGACCGGTCAACCGGAGGTTCCCATGCAGAGAAGGAAGGTCACGCATGAGACATCTCCGGTTCATTATCATCATCATGATATTCACAGGCTTAATCTTTGGGCTCATCCCGAAGGGATGGGCAGTGGAGGAAGGTCAGCTTCAGAAAAAGGACGGTCGCTGGGAGTATCTGCCCAGTGAAGACGCCGGCCTCAAGTACCTATTCCTTAAGAGCATCATTACCCAGGACGAATATGACAAGGGCCTTAAGATGATTGAAACCCGAGAGCGCGTCTCCAAGCCGAACTTGAATATCGACGTGAATAACGGGTTGAACATCCGAGTCGGCTCGAAATTCCTGCTCAAGATGCGGCTGCTCACCCAGGTACGCTATAGCTTCAGTTCCTTTAATGACGCCTGGGGTACTGTCGGAGATTCGAGGAATTCAGAAATTCTTGGAGGTCAAGTCGAATTTCGAGCCTTTAGACGCCAGAGTGATTCGAGTCAGTTTACGGTTCCCCGGGTCCAACTCCAGTTCATGGGGTTCGCCTTCGATCCCGACCTACGCTACAACCTGTCTTTGCAGATGGATTCGACGCCCTATAACCAAGAGGGCGGGAACGGACGAGCCACGCTCCAAGATGCGTACATATCTTCCTGGCATATCCCATGGGCGACCGTTCAGGTCGGACAGCAACGGGTCTGGTTCAATCGCGCCTTGATCAGTTCGGCTGCCACGTCAACGTTCGCAGACAACATGATGGTGCAGAATGTGTTCGCCTCCAACCTTCAGGGCAGTCGCGATATCGGAATCAACATCCTAAGCGATGAAGATCAATACAAATTCAACTATGCCTTTGGTATTTGGGGAGGCGTCGGGACGAATCTCGCGCGAGACGGTACCTCTGTCAGCCAAGCGGTGCTGCCCCCTTCTGGGGGAGGGGGGCCCGCGTCAGGGACGACTCGTACCTACAACTACGACACCCGCTTCATGAGCGGCGAGTTAATGTATACGGCCCGGGTGCTGTTCAAAATTGCCGGCAATCCGGGGTATGGACAGGGCGACATCCTGAACTCCCGTACACTGCAATCGGCCATTGCCTTCGGGTACGCGTATGACCCGGCTCAAAACTATTTGAGCGCCATACGCTCCGATATTGTCGATCGCTCATACCGGCAGGCAGTGGCCAAAGCCATGAACGGCCGACTCCTCGGCGGCGGCATCTACGATTTCCAGACCTATGAAACGGATTTCATTGCCAAGTATCAAGGCTGGTCTCTGCAGACAGAAGGTACTTTCGGCACCAACGGGTGCGAAACAAGGATGCCGGAACCATCCCCTTCGACCTGTCGACGATCCCGACTAGTCCGCTAGCAGTGGGCCCTCCGGTGGAGCTCGGCCAAGCCTGGGGCTGGTACGTGCAAGTCGGCAAATACATCATTCCCAGGAAGCTCGAGCTAGCCGTTCGCTATGGGGTATTGGATCCGTCTACGAAACAAAAAGATGATCTGACCAAAGAGTTCGGCGCCTCCATCAGCTATAGCTTCGATGGTACCTACAATAATCGGCTCATCATCGACTACTCCAACCTCACAATGGGAAGCGGCGGACGCGCACCGGACCGGTTCCCGTTCGAGAACCAGCCAGGATTCGGTCGCGATCTCGTCGAAAACCGGATCAATGTGCAGTACCAATTCTATTTCTAAACGCATGATGAACTTCATTACGATGACCAGGAGGTACTTTATGACACGTCGAACCATACTATTGAGCAGTCTGGTGTTCCTCGGTGTATTGGACACGACCGTTTGGGCCGCGCCGCCTGTACAGGCGGCGCCTGAGACCGTCACAATCGCGGCTGCCAACAGCCTGAGAGATGCATTTCGGAAAATACTCCCGCTCTTCGAAGCGCACAATAAGGACATCACTGTGAGAGTCATCTATGGGCCATCTCAAACCCTCAGCAAGCAAATCGAAGAGGGTGCACCGATCGATGTGTTCCTGCCCTCGCAGGTAGAAGAAATCGACCAACTCGAGAAGAAAGGACTCGTCATTCAAGGCACAAGACGTGTCTATGCCGGCACCTCGTTGGTCCTGATCGCCGGCACGGAGCTCCCGGCGCCGATCGCGTCGGTCCAGGATCTTCGCACCACTCTGATTCGGTATATCGCCGTCGGCGACCCGAAAACCTCGTCGGTTGGAAAAGTGGCGGCTCAGTATCTTAAGTACAGCAAGCTCGATTCCCAACTGAAGTCGCAAATGGTTTACGGCGAGCATTCGCGAGCCGTCCTGGACCTGGTCGCCAAGGGCGAAGCCGACCTCGGCGTCGTGTACCGGACAGACGCCGTATCGAATAAGAAGATCCGTATTCTCGACGAGGCCCCGGTGGACTCGCACACGCCGGTCCAATACGGAGTCGCGGCAGTCTGGACTGCCAGGAACATCTCGGGCGCAGGGGATTTCATCAGTTTCTTGGGAACACCCAAGATACAAGCGCTCTTGCAAGAACACGGCTTCGATCGCATCGCCGAGCCGGTCGGCGTCGCTCAACGACAGGAGGGACAATAATGAATCGCTACCTGAACAATTTGACGCAGTGGTCGGCATGGCCCCTGCGCGCACTGTTCCTCATCGTCGGCCTCTCCCTCGCCGCCGGTTGCGCGAGCCAGCCTGTCCCGTCGTCGAGAACGATCCACGAGGCAGGGTTGAATACGGTGCGGTTAGAGCAGGACCCCGACTCCACATCCAATACGCATCCTGCCACGCTGACGGCAGCGGAGGTCGGTACGTTGCTCCGGGGGGTCCGCGCATCGGAACGGCGGAACATCGTTCACCGCCTGATTTTCGGTCAAGCCGATCAAACCAGGGCATTCCGGAAAGAAGAGATCGCCGTGTTGGCGTTGCCTCTTTCAACAGCGCTCTCTCTGGCCGAGCCGACAGAGCGTGTGTACTTCAACTTGAGTCATGCCACGGATCAGGGAGACCAGGAAACCACCACGGGCTGGATCTCCATCCAAGGCTCGATTCTGCACCTGATCATCAGCGCCGTGCACGCCCGGCATAGCCCTGGCCCCGACATCAGCAAGTACGACCGGCAACTGCCGAACATTCCGGAGGCCTCGGCATTGTATGACGTGACGTTCGAGCCGGAGGATTTTCTGGCCAAGGCGAGTTCGTCGGCCCGTTTCTGGGCGCCGGATCAGCGGGAAGAGTTGCAGATTCGATATCAGGATGCGCTTGCCGGGTTGACCGTTCAGCCCGCCCCAGAGCGCGACGGAAAGAAACCTTAGTCACAGCCGTGAGTGGCCTGTACCGAGCGAATGCGATTGGAAAGTCCTGCTGCCATTCATTGAACGGTCAAAGGGGCCCATGAGTATCCTTATTGTCGGTGGCGATTCAGCTGAGATGTTCCGGCAACAGACCGGCGGCGGGCATGGATACATAGAGCATTGGAGCGGCCGTAAGAACCGCGACATGGCAAAGCCCATTCCTAAAGATACGGAAGCCGTGGTCGTCGTGTTGGATCGGGTGAGCCACGGACTGGCTCGAAAGGTCCGAACCGAAGCGACACGTCGCGGCCTTCCCGTCTTCTTTCAAAAGCGAGCACGCCACGGAGGTCCGACAGATCATGGCCCCTTGGATTTGGCCCAATGGCTGAGCCAAACATCGGAATCGAGGATTGACTCTGTTCAATAAATTATCGGCAACGTAGTCGATGGTCGAATGACAACACCTGATTGTAGAAGTCCATTACGAATAGAAAGGACCGTCCCATGATGTTGAAACCGTTCGTTCTCACGCTCGCGCTCCTGACCGGAGCCTTGGGATTCACATC
This sequence comes from Nitrospirales bacterium, assembly GCA_038200685.1. Taxonomy (GTDB): domain Bacteria; phylum Nitrospirota; class Nitrospiria; order Nitrospirales; family Nitrospiraceae; genus Palsa-1315. The sequence goes on along the minus strand of JBBRRN010000088.1, from coordinate 3,024 downwards.
GTCGATCCAGGCGGCAGAATCCGTTTCAATCCTGAACGTCTCCTACGATCCAACGCGCGAACTCTACCAGGAGTTCAACGTGGCGTTCGCCAAACACTGGCAAGCCAAGACGGGCCAGACCGTCAAAGTCTTGCAATCCCACGGAGGATCGAGCAAGCAAGCACGAGCCGTCATTGATGGATTGGAAGCCGATGTCGTGACACTGGCGCTGGCCTACGATATCGATGCCATCACCGAGAAAGCAGGGCTGCTTCCGGCAAACTGGCAGAGCCGTCTTCCCAACAACAGCGCACCCTACAGCTCGACGATCACGTTTCTGGTCCGCAAGGGTAATCCCAAGGGCATCAAGGACTGGAACGACCTCGTCAAACCGGGAGTCTCCGTCATCACCCCGAACCCCAAAACCTCCGGCGTCGCCCGTTGGAACTACTTGGCTGCGTGGGGCTATGCGCTGAAACAGTCCGGCGGCGATGAAGCCAAAGCGCAGGATTTTGTCTTGCGTCTCTTTAAGAACGTGCCGGTGCTCGACTCGGGCGCTCGCGGCGCCACGACCACCTTTGTGGAACGGGGCATCGGCGACGTCTTGATCAACTGGGAAAATGAAATCCTGCTGAGCACCAAAGGTTCAGGCAAGGACAAGTTCGAAATCGTCGTGCCGCCAATCAGCATCCTGGCGGAGCCGACGGTCAGCATCGTAGACAAGATCGTGGACAAGCGAGGCACCAGGCCTGTCGCTCAAGCCTATCTGGAATATCTCTACTCTGAAGAAGGCCAGGACATTGCCGGCAAAAACAACTACCGCCCGCAGCTTCCATCGGTCGCCGCCAAGTATGCCGCGAATTTCCCGGCGGTGGAGCGGTTCACGTTGCAGGAATTCTTCGGCAACTGGCAGAAAGCGCACAAGGCGCACTTTGCCGATGGCGCCAGCTTCGATCAAATCTATCTGCAGGGCGCGAAGTAGCGAAGGTGAGACACACTTCGCCAAGGACAGGACGTGTAATCAACCGTAACAGCCGACCACCCAGCAGTTAGGATAATCGGCCTCTGCAATCGGAGGCGGTGAGAAATTCATGGCCATGGTGTTGAAACAACCCAGTGTCCTTCCGGGATTCGGTCTGACTCTGGGATTTGCGTTGTTCTATTTCAGCCTGATCGTATTGATCCCCCTCAGCGGTCTCGTCGTCAAGACGACCACGCTGACCTGGCAACAATTCTGGCACACGGTGACGGAGCCGCGTGCGCTCGCCTCCTACCAGCTCACATTCGGCGCCTCATTTCTGGGAGCCTTGATCAACGGCTTCTTCGGATCGGTAGTGGCTTGGGTTCTTGTGCGATACCGCTTTCCCGGGCGCTCGATCGTGGACGCGCTCGTGGATTTGCCGTTTGCCCTGCCGACCGCCGTCGCCGGGATCGCCTTGACTGCCATCTATTCGTCGAATGGATGGATCGGGCGCTATCTCGAGCCGCTGGGTCTCAAGGTCGCCTTTACGCCCCTGGGTGTCCTGGTCGCGCTGACCTTCATTGGATTGCCGTTCGTGGTGCGAACTGTTCAACCAGTACTCCAAGATTTGGACATGGAGGTGGAAGAAGCCGCCACCACGCTGGGAGCCAATCGATGGCAAACATTCAGGGCGGTGATCGTGCCTGAACTGTGGCCCGCCCTGCTGACCGGCATGGCGATGGCATTTGCCCGCTCCGTCGGAGAATACGGATCGGTCATCTTCATCGCCGGCAATATGCCGCTCAAATCGGAGATCACTCCGCTGTTGATCATGACCAAGCTCGAACAGTACGATTACGCCGGAGCCACGGCGCTGGGAGTCGTCATGCTCGTAGTGTCGTTTATCCTCGCCCTGATGATCAATCTCATACAATGGTGGAGCGGCAGGCGCCACGCCGTTCGTTAGAAAGAAAAAACATGTCGACAGAGATCGCCGCCAGAGTAAAAAACGAGGAGTGGAAAGCTTCACTGACCAGCGAAGGCACCTTGGTCCGCTGGGCGCTCATTGTCGCGGCTCTCGGATATTTGACGCTATTCCTGTTCGTCCCGCTCGCAGCCGTCTTTACAGAAGCGCTGAAGAATGGACTTGAGCGCTACTTCGCTTCATTTACAGACCCGGATGCCCTGGCGGCCATTCGCCTGACCTTCCTCGCTGCATCCCTTGCCGTTCCACTCAACCTCATGTTCGGCGTTGCTGCAGCCTGGGCCATCGCTAAATTTGAATTCGTCGGCAAACAGATTCTCATCACGCTCATCGATATCCCGTTGGCCGTATCCCCTGTCATCTCGGGATTGATTTACGTGCTGCTCTTCGGGGCGCAGGGCTGGATAGGCCCCTGGCTGGCCGAGCACGACATCAAGATCATCTTCGCCCTGCCGGGCATCGTGCTCGCCACCACCTTTGTCACCGTTCCCTTTATCGCGCGCGAACTGATCCCGTTGATGCAATCGCAGGGACGAGAGGAAGAAGAGGCGGCGCTCACGTTGGGCGCGTCGGGATGGCAGACGTTTACACGGGTGACCCTCCCGAATATCAAATGGAGCCTGCTCTATGGCGTGATTCTTTGTAATGCGCGGGCGATGGGAGAATTTGGAGCAGTGTCTGTCGTCTCAGGCCATATACGAGGGCTCACCAATACGCTGCCGCTGCATGTCGAGATCTTGTACAACGAATACAACGCCGTCGGGGCATTCGCGGTAGCCTCACTCCTCACCTTATTAGCCATTGTGACGCTCATAGCGAAAACAATGATCGAACGGAAAACTGCTTCATCACGATCAGCGCATGATCCTGCATGGAGCACGCAACCAGGGAGCCCGTCATGAGTATCCAGGTCGATCATGTCACCAAGCGATTCGGCAGCTTCACCGTCCTGAATGACGTGAGCCTGCATGCACAGGCGGGAGAGCTCATTGCGCTTCTCGGTCCCTCTGGTTGCGGCAAGACCACCCTGCTGAGAATCCTGGCTGGACTAGAAAGGCCCGATCAAGGACGAATTCTCCTGCACGGCGTCGAGGTGACG
>JBBRRN010000087.1:0-10220 GCA_038200685.1 Nitrospirales bacterium | reverse complement strand
CGGTGAAAATACCTCGACGAGTATCTCCCCCAGCAATACTTTCGCCTGGCGACTGGGCTGGGGGGCCGACTACATGGTCACGAAACAGTTTGCGCTGAATACAGAAATGGCGTACAAGCAAAACGACGGTCATGCCACCGTGAACGGGACGCTCAACAATGACTGGAATGCCTCATCCTTCGGTTTCCTGTTTGGGGCGAAGATGTTCTTCTAGCAGCCAGACTTTCGGCCCGTGATACTGAAATTCGATTCATCCTGTCACCCCATTACGTAGCACTTCATCAGCTGGCGGATCGCACAGCTACATGGTCCATCGTGTCCGCATACGATCGCGTCACACACAAAGGAGACCAATTATGAAAAATATAATGGTGGTATTGGTTACTGGTCGAGGTGCTCAATGACCCTGGCTTCGTAACAGATGCGAACGGGAACGTTTTCCCTGTTGCGAAAGACCTCAATTTGGGCGGTCAGCCGTATGCGATCTCCGTCTCTCAACGGTTCGATCATACGATTCGTGCGACGGATCGCCACGTCAATGGAGCCAGTGTCATCTTGCAGCGTAAAGGTGGTACTCTCACACTTCCCTCCTAGTTCATTCTGACGCGAGCGCGACAGATGGACCACGCCTTGGAGCGTCACCAGTTCCAAATTGGAGGAATCCACAGTCGCGCGGAGACTCTCGATCGACACTTGGCCCCATGCCTCGGTGGTGACCACGAAGAGCGCAATTAGCAATCCGGCTCGCATAGCTCCCACAGCGTGTCCCTTCCTCGGTTCAAGTATAGCAGAGGCACCTGGGCGATGGTTCGCTTGTACTTGTCGTGGCCGTGGGTTTGAATCGTGACTTTTTTCCCGAAGAGTGGGGAAGAGGCGGCTTGCTTCGCTTTCCTGCCCTAGGCTTGGCCCTTCTCCGGGCAGTCAATGCCACTGAGGCGGAGGCGGTCAGCATGGTGGCCATTCAGGACTTCGATCGTATCGCCGTCGAGGACGGAGACCACGGAGTTGGAGAAGTCGGCGGCGTCAGGAGGGGACGCCCATAATAAAACAAAGGCCGCGCGCCACAAGAGAAGGCGGCCCTTGCTTCTCGGAAAGGGCCTGTCAGCGTCAAGCCCTACTGCATCTTCCTGGGGTCCTGATACACCATCAAGTGGGCATAGGGCGTCCCGTCAAACATGACGTAGGTTCCTGACGGATTGGGAGTGACCGGCAGTTTCGTCGTGGTGGATTCAAACGGCCACATAATCATCCAGTGCGGGGGCTCCTTCACAACTTTCGCTCCATCCCCGCTCATGACAACTTCCCGTCCCTCTCGAAGTGCGAACCGCCACGAGCCATATAGGCAATGCCGGGGACCGTGTTGGTCGGCTTGGGAGCGTGATTCATGAGGTCCGTCATCCATTGGTGAACGGCCCCATCCATGCACATAGGGTCCGGGTCCGGCAGGTTCATCACCGTGGGAATGCAGGTGAATCCATTGGTGCTGGGCCTGGCTTCTGTCAGTTTACCGTCAGCCCCATACACCATGACACCGACCTCTTTCACGAGGTGTGCGGGCGCGGCGCTCAGCGCCATCTTCACTTGCTCTTGTTGAGGCAATGTCTTTACGTCTTTCACAGTGCTGGGCTTTATCCCCTCTTTGGCGGCAGCGATACCACCACAGACCATCGTGAACCCAAGGACTGCACCGAGGCCCAATAGAAGCAGCTTCTTCATGTCATCCTCCTGTGTCCGGGGTGAGTGTGATGCGTTACTTCTGCTTGGCGATAATCTTGTACTTCATGCCCTCATACGTGGCGCGCGGAAGAATCTGCTTCTGGACCAGCTCATTCTTCCGCTCGTAAGGACGCCCCTTAATGATCTTTTCTGAGTGGGCATCACCAATACCCGGGAGCGCCTTGAGTTGCTCAGCCGTGGCGGTGTTGAGGTCGAGGAGGTCAGTCGTATTCGTCTGTGTCTGAGCAGGCTCAGCAGCAGAGACACATGCGGAATGAGTCACAGATAAGGGATACGACGGGAGGAGCAGAAGTACGCTTGCCAGTCCAGTACACAATAGCCACTTTTTACGCATTAAACTCATAGCAGCCTCCTTCTCTAGTGCGTCCCCTCTGTCTCGTTCCGTGCTCAGCCATCTTCTTCAAACCATATCTACGCATATTACAAGCATTCAGTCAAAGATTGGCCCATCCAGGGGGGCTACCGAGGCGACCTTTCATGGCAGTTACATCACACGATCGAGAGCATAACGTTGAAATTCGATTATGAAACTAGCAGGTTCATGGCGTTCATGCGGGCCGAAATCCTGGGGGATAATCATTGGTGGCCTGAGACACTCGTATACGTGGATGGGCATGGAACTGCATTTGAGGGGTTTGCACGTTCTGCGTCAAAGCAGTACTTCGACCGCGCGAGGCATCTGCCGACTCTCGAACCCGTTGCACAAATAGCGCCTGAAGGGCAGCCGTTGAGCCTCGCACGACCAAGTTCTACCGCTTGAACATTCGTGACGGTGCATTCGCTGGAGGCGAAGGATGGGAACGTGGTCCACTAGAACCAGAAGGCGATCTGCCGGGCGAAAAGCCGGAACGGGGATAATAATAGGGATACCCCGATCGATATCCAGGCCCATACCCGGAGAATCCTGGATAATAGCCAAAGGGGCTCCCCCAGAATCCTGGATTTGAATAGAAGGGGCTGGCCTGGTCGTAGACGTCGGCGTACCCGTTCTCCGGAGCCTGGCTAAGCGTAGCCATTCGTTGCGTCTGATGCAGCGACTCTGCGCAAGCCGTGAGACTGAACAGTAGGACTCCACCGATCATCGCCTTCATCCATCGAGCCGACATGGCACCCCTCCCCTAGAAATGGTACGAGACGCCGATAAAGACCTGGTGCGCCCGATAGGTACTGTTGAATCCACCGAACGAACCGAATGCGCCATTAAAGTCGAACTTCGCATCGGTGAATTTGTATTCCGTGAACACCGCCACGTTCGGCGTCACAAATGCGCGGAGCCCGGTGAGAACATTGAGCCCGATCGACACCTGTGTGTCTGACTCAGTCTGCACCGAACGACTCAGGTGGGCAATCAGAATGCCGGGGCCGATGCCGAGGTAGGGCTGAAAGGTCGCGCCTGGGTACCGTAACAGAAGATTCGCGCCGACATTCGTCACGCCCAGATGAATGCCGGGGCTATCGTCGAGATTTTTGACGTGCGGCGTACTGTGGAAGACATCCAACTCGAATCCGAGTGAACCATGATACGGATACACGCCTACCTTTCCTCCATACGCAAGACTGTTCTGCATGTCGAAGTTTTGCAGGGCTATGCCGCTGAACGGACCGGTGGTGGTGACGTTGCGCAAGGAGTCAGCAAAGCTGTACCCGGCTTGGCCTGCCACGTACCACTCAGCCTGTGCCGGAATCGCCACCAAAGATAAGACTGGAAAAAAGAGACTGAGGAAGAACAGTTTGACGTTCCCGCCTGCACGTTGTTGGCATATCATGCTCGGCATACTCTTTCCCGTTGTCCCTGGTGTACTCTCACTACGAGGCGATCGAAAGGAAAAGGCCCGGCACCTTTCGGCGTCGAGCCTTCTCTTCAGTCGTTGTGCGTGTTTCAATTGTCCGTCGGTCCCCCTGGTTCCCATCAATGCGCAGGCTCATAGACCGAGGATCCGAGCTGGCGAAGGAACACCCGTCCGTCCCGCGACATCCAAATCAACGGCGAAGAATATTTGTCGCCAACTGAGGACCAGTAAGGCAGCCATTGAACGCATAGCCTTCACCATTACAGAACGCGTTCGCTTCGAGCATTCACTCAGTCTGAAGTTTGGAAATCGCAACGGAGGCGGCGAAGTCATCTAGGTCCTCATAGGAACGCATGGGCTTTTGTCGGATTATGTATACAAAGCAGACCAATTCTCCACCGTCGTCCTTATTGAGATGTTGCATCAAGCCGTCACATACTCGCATGAGTTCGTCCATGTCTGGGTCGAGTTCCATGGTCCAACTGTATCATTCCACGCGTGGAACGATGCTGGAGGAATCCCTAGGTGGAGCCCTATCGGAAGGAATCTCTTGGACGCAACCATAGAGTGATCAATAGACGATGCTTTTACAATGTGAAGATTGTGCAAAACCTTTCTACTGCTCCTCCTTGATCGCTGCCTTCACTTTCGCCTTCAGCTCAGGCGTTGCCTCCCGAATCCCATGCGACTTCGCATGTTCCATGGCGTTCTTCAGCACCTCCTCTTCAGTATTTCCGCCAATGTCGTGCTGGCATCCGGATGATGGATCGACCTTGACACATTCAATCACTTCACCCATGGTAAATCCTCCTTTTGAGGCAGTGAGAAGGGATCTTCTCTATTGTGACGGAGTGCTACGAAATTTTCTAAAGCATTACCATAAGGCAATCCTACAAGAGCTCTTTAGGAATGTTGCCTCCGTTATCGGCAAGTTTCTGCAACACCGTCTTGTGCAGCCACACATTCATCTGCGGCGAATCGCCCATTTTCTGAGCGGGACATCCCAATTCAGTCGCCAACTCTTTTCTGGCGACGAGACTGCTATCGAGGCCCAAGAGCTTCATCAGGTCCACGATCGAAGTCTTCCAGTTCAGCTTCTCTTTATGTGCGGCCGCCAGCCCTTCCAGCTTGGCCACGACATCGATCGCCTTGATCCCCTTGGGACCGACTGGAGCTGTGGGTGATGGGCCTGGTGCCTGCGGAACCGGGCTAGCCTGTGGGGCGGCCGAAGGGGAAGTTGCCGTTGCAGAAGCGGGACCTAGTCCCAGTTTTTCCATGATGGAGCCGAACAGTCCCATGGTACATCCTTTCTGTGAGAGGAAAAAGCATAGAATCTCGTCGATGAGCGACCCGAAATGCTTCACCGGTGGTCAGAGTTCTACTCCTGCAGCCTCATGACCAATCTGCGAACTAGGAGAAACGCCAGTGATGGTAGCTACCGCATATATGGAAAAGTGAGGACGCTATGCTCGTGAGATGAGAAAGTCGCTTCCTACCCATCGGCCGCGCCTCGTGGACCGTTATGGATTGCAACAAAGTCGCTCACCAACTTGCGCCATCAGCTGTTCCTTCCGCTCCATGACCTCCGCCTTCAGCGCCTCCCAATCGATCTTGGCCTTCTGAGCCTCGGGAAACATCTCGCCCTCTTCTTCCTTCACGTGATGCTTGACTAATTCACCCAGCACCGTGAATTTGGCTTTGAAGGTCGCATCGCTCGGCTCAAGCTCTTTCAGTTCTGCAATGAGCACATGCACGAGATGATGCTCTTCAGTGGCTTCATTCATGAGCGCGTCGTCCTTCGTACCCTGGCGAATCGCGGGGTAGATGAGTTCTTCTTCTAACTCCGCATGGATCCCCAGCTCCTGATGGTAGTCTGGGCGATGTCCTGTTGCTTCCGTGCCGATGCCTCTTCGTACTCGGTGAAGAGTTCTTTTACTTTCTTATGGTCCGCTTTCAGCATGGTGAGAACCGGATTCGATGTCGTCGGCATGGCACCTCCTGGTGTGAGTGGGTTTTGAAACTGAATGCTTACGCTCTCATGAACAGTCGATAGACGTGCCTGGTATATCCCCTAGTCGCAAGTGCTTGTGATGTGTATGCGGCAGACGCGGGTGTCGTACGACAATTGGTCCTGGGGCTCAGGCAACTGGGCAGGCGAAGGAAGTCTGGGCCTGCCCCCACCAGGTGGCTCTTTCATCCATGAAACGTATGACTGGTACATCGCTAGTCTATACCCGTACCCGTCGATCTCAGCCCGTCGGCGCTGCGCAAGCTCGGGCCGCCTGCGGGGCGTGCTCCATCTGAGAGGTTGAGAGCTCGCCCGCGTCCAGCTTTCGGCCCACAGGCCCTTCGTGGCTTTTCTGCTTCAGTCCTCTAAGCGTTCAGGTACCGTATCTCCCGGGGCGTCCAATCTCAGCCTGGCTTCACCAACTCCCGATTGAGGCCCATACCATCGGCCCGGATCACATCTTCAAGGACGCGTTTGTATTAGCTTTCACCGGGTATAGCAGTGACTTCTCTACCGAAGACGAGAGGTGGCCTGCCTCGCCTTCATGCCGTAGGCGTGGTCCTTCGCCGGGCACTCTATCCGGCTGAGGCGGTTACGTACTGCATGGGTGCTGTGGAGGACTTCAGTCGTGTCGCCGTTGAGGACGGAAATGACGGGGGCCACATAATTCGGTAGCGCGGGTTGGCGATGCGATGAAACGAGTGATCGCCAAAAGGAGTTTGATAGCTCCGTGGTACATAGGACGGTTTACGTATTGCTTATCATTGATAAGATTTTCAATTTTATTTTACTCGCCGTGCACCTATACAGGGAGGCTTTTGGATTGTGCATCCCATCGTACAGGTACCCGATTCGAGGATGGCGTGACAGTATAACCGCATTGAGGGGGTGTTGACCGCTTCGGAAGAAATACTCTTCCCGCATTCCGGGCACTCCACCAGCGCCATGCATATCCGTAGATACATTGCACATCGGAACTGTTGACAGCGCATGCCACGTGGCAGCCCTTTCATCTGCTCGCACCTACACCCCTGGCGTCGGCTAGAAAGCCTACGCGTGGATGGCACGCAACTCTGGAGCCCTGCTAGCGAATAATAATCTCCGGAGTGCTAGTATCCGCGTCACCCCGTAGGAGTTTTTCTCGGGCCGTGGTGGCCAATTTTTCATAGTGTGTGCGGAGCTTCTCAATCTCTTCGAGCGACAGATCTTCCACTGTCAGCATGACATTGTGCGCCCCACTCGTGGATCGGATTAATTCATCGAGTTTCAGTTGAAGGGCTGCACGAGTGCGGCCCTGGGTGTTCTGGATCAAGAACACCATCAGAAAAGTCACAATGGAGGTCACGGAGACAAAGGTAAACTCCCAACTCGCGGCAAAGTGGAACAGTGGGCCGGTCATCGCCCAGATCGCGACGAAGCACCCGGCGATGGCGAACGCCAAGGGATGGCCTGTGAGGGATTCAGTCTTCTTCGCGACACGATCAAAACGATCCAGGATGGTGGGTGGTTTCGTGGCGGGTTGGCCATACTGCGAAATAATCATCTTTCCCTCCTGCTAACAGATGTCAAGGTGATCTCCGGGAGGATGGCTGTCACGACGGGACCACATATTACATGTCTTACCGCATTGAAGGGAGACAAATCATGAGGACTAAAAACACTCCACTTTCACCAAATGTCCATCGTGGATTTCAAGTAGGTGTGACGGGCACCCCCGCTCTGTTGGGTGTCGATCTCCGCAAGGACGTGGAGGGCCTCACTGCTTAACTCGTCACACGGCAAAGCCCTGGATGCGGTCCGACGCGGCGTCTTTTCGCATGATGCCCATAGAGTTTTCGCAATCTGACGAACCAGCCGGCACAAAGCAGCTGGTCGAGGTCAGACTTGTGGATCGAGCTCTACGTTTTGGCTTACCGTGAAGACAACCGTGAAGAGTGCCTAGCTCGACGGGTGGATAGAGTATCGGAACTCTGTCCACCCGGCGTGAATGCGGCGCTCTAGTTTGGAGCTATTTTTTATTCCCATGTTGTTCAATATGGGACTTCGCGGCATCTGTTCCATGTTGGGTGGCCTGTTGGCCGTGGCCATGGGCAAGATGAGCATGATGCGCCGCCTTTTCATGCTGATTTTCTTCATGGTGTTTTGAGGCTTCCTTATGATGCTGCGCCGCCTTGTCGTGATGTTCGGCGGCTTTCTTGTGAGAGTCTGCTGCTTGCTTTGACATACTGCCTCCTCTGTTAAACGATTTAAGGTCAGAGATCTGGAGGGCATAGTATGCCAACGATTGGTATTCTAGACAGCTAGCAATATCCCTAGCGGCCTCAGAGCCTCGTCCATTTCGCTTTACACCGAAAGCACAGAGCGCTGCGCCTCCATTGACAGAGCCCCTGAGAGCTCCCGTAAAGACAGGCCCCTCGTGTGCTCAACTTCAAAATCTAGTGCAACCACCGCATTTCATGAATCTCATGGACGACTCCATTCCGGGGTATGGTGTCTGGCTCCTGGGATTGAAGACCCGTTCGCCATGCATTCCCCCAGTCAGACTCCAATGACTTCAGTTGTTGCAGGTCTGCCTTGGGCGGGTTCCTGCCTAGCTAACCTCTGGCCTAGACCTCTTTCCATCAGGCTGCAGAACGCGCGGACTCACCAATCTATTGTGGTGATAGGGGTTCTCACTCTCTACTATGGACAGGAACCCTCCTGTGTGTAGACCCTTAGCTGGTCTATTCAATGCGTCTGGTGAATCAAATTTCATCCAGCACGGCGGATCATTTCGTACACTTGGACCGCCATACGTCTGTGAGAAAATCGCAGACCGCACCCAAGGACAGTATGTCTAGATTCGCCATGGGGCTTGCGGGATAGCTCGCGTCTCGGTTTCTACTATTCCATGGAAAAGCCCCCAATGATGATTCCTTCTTACCCTGCATAGGTGAGGGCTTCATCAGGTCCACGATCGAAGTCTTCCAGTTCAGCTTCTCTTTCTGTGCGGCCGCCAGCCCTTCCGGTGCGTGAAGCTAGGGTAAACACCAGTTTCGTAAACCACACCATCCATGAAAAATGAGACTCGTCGCGTCAGTCTGACGCGTGCACGTGCACCGTTTTCAATTGAAGGAGGATACACGATGCCGAAATCCACGGGGCGGAAACGGAAACAACGAGAGGCCGAGCGGCAGCAGCACGCTCAAAATGCAAATTAGGAGACACAAGGCCCCCAGAATGTCGGAGAGATCGAGCGCCTGTTTTCTAGTATGCTCGGTGGCCTGATGCTCATTGGGGGACTGAGCCGACGGTCGGTACCAGGGCTCGCGTTGGCGGCGACAGGGGCAGCGTTGCTGTACCGAGGGGCCACAGGTCACTGCCAAGTCTATGAGTCTCTGGGATTGGACACACATCCTGACACCATGAATACCGCTCGCTTTATCCGAGCACCCGAGGCCACTCGTCAGGACACGTCGACAGACGCCCAGGGATCCTCCTTGGAAACCGAAGGGGATCAACCCATCAAGACGAGGTCTCGTGGGAGACGTATTGGCAAGGCTGCCCTGGTTTAGTCGTCCTCTAAGAACTGGCCTTGGAGGGCCTCCTGACAGGCGCGCCGTGCTTCCTCAGCGAGTCTGTCTGGCCCGCAATTACTTTTCGAACATCTGATCCAACCCTCAAGCGGAGCCCCATGAGAAATAGAAACACGCATTACCTCGCCCATCGGGTGACACATTGAAAAAAAGCAGCGTATTGAAGACGGTTGCAGGCCACCCGTGGAAAGCTCTGGGTTGGACACTGCTCCTCGGCTATGCCCTCAGCACCGTTCGTCGTGGCTCTCCGCCCCCTCCAGCGAACCTCGGGCGACCGGAACAAGGCCAGGGTAATTCACCTGCTCAAGCCCTTCAAGACGGTCCTGGCATGGCAGGAAAGAGCGTCTCCCCAATGGGGCGCGGCCTGACGAAGTGGGAGCCGCTCCTCAAGAGAACGTACGCCAAATGGAACGCGGACCACGCCCCAGGACTGGGCGCCGCCCTGGCTTACTACACCGTCTTTTCCCTCGCCCCGCTGCTCATGATTGTGATCGCCATTGCCGGGCTCGTGTTCGGACAGGAGGCGGCACAAGGTCAGATCATCGGGCAAATTCAGGGCCTAGTCGGGGAAGACAGTGCGAAGGCGATTCAAAGCATGATCGAAGAAGCGAGAAAGCCGGCCGCCGGCATCCTCGCCACGGTGATCGCGACGGTCATGTTGCTCTTTGGCGCCACGGGCGTGTTTGCTCAACTTCAGGAATCCTTGAATATCATTTGGAAGGTGGAGCAAAAGCCGGGTGAAGGCATGTGGAAAATGCTCAAAGATCGCTTCCTGTCCCTCATGGCGGTGCTGGGGACCGGATTCCTGCTGTTGATCTCCCTGGTGATCAGCGCGGGGCTGGCCGCGCTGGGCAAGCTCTGGGGGCCGCTGCTGGCGAACTGGAAGATCTTGGCGGCGGTGGTCGATGTCGTCATCGGCTTCGGTCTCATGACGACGGTGTTTGCGATGATCTACAAGGTCATGCCGCGAGTGACGGTGGCCTGGAGAGACGTGTGGCTGGGCGCCGCCGTGACGGCCGCGCTCTTCACGGCCGGCAAGTTCCTGATCGGTCTTTACCTCGGCAAGAGCGGCGTGACGTCAGGGTTCGGCGCCGCGGGCTCGATGGTCGT